>PLUZ01000457.1:0-2051 GCA_003162995.1 Methylocapsa sp.
TAATATCCATAAGGATAGCCATAATAGCCATAATATGGATAGCTGGTGGCTGCGCCTAATGTACCAAGCGTAAGCAAGCCGAGCGCTGTTCCCGCCACCGCCGCGCCTCCCCAACCATACCCAGGCCACCACTGAACACGCTCCACTTGAGAGGGGGGCGCGACAACATTCGTATCCGCGACGCTCATCGGGCCCGCCGAAACCGTCGACGAGGCAATAAGCATCACGGAACCTGAGATTATCGAAATTTTTGCAATACTCATTGTGTTCCTCCATTAAGGCTCACTAAGGACCGCCTAACGCTTACTGGTCCCGCTTGTTCCGCTCAGCTTCAAAATTAATCGCCCCCAGCGTTCAATTTTTTTCTTCAAGGATTTTCCTGCCGGCCGAGCAATGCCTATACAACGCAGCTTACGTATTCACCCCCCTTGCCGAAACGACACAATGCCAGACCTTCTTCTTGAACTTTTTTCCGAAGAAATTCCCGCCCGCATGCAGGCGCAGGCGGCCGAAGATCTCCGCCGGCTCGTCACCGAAGCCTTGGCCGCGCGCGGGCTTTCCAATGAAGGCGGCGCGAGCTTCGCCACGCCCAGGCGGCTCGCCTTGCACATAGCGGGTCTGCCGGCCCGCCAGCCGGATACGCGCGAGGAGAAGCGCGGGCCGCGCGTTGGCGCGCCGGATGCCGCCGTGCAAGGTTTTTTGAAAAGCGCGGGCCTCGCATCGCTCGCGGAGGCCAAAATCCAAAGGGATCCCAAAAAGGGCGAATTCTATATCGCGATCATCGAGCAGAAGGGCAGGGACACGCAAGATGTCCTGGCCGAGGTCTTGCCCTCCGTGATCAAAAGTTTTCCGTGGCCAAAATCCATGCGCTGGGGCGCCGCCTCGGTACGGGCCGACGCCTTGCGCTGGGTGCGTCCGCTTCACGCGATCCTCGCCACATTCGGCCCGGAGACGGAAGACACGGAGGTTGTCGCTTTCGCTGTCGATGGCGTGCGTGCGGACAATTTCACATTCGGCCACAGATTCATGGCGCCTGGCAAAATCAAAGTGCGCCGCTTCGACGATTACGCGCCGGCGTTGGAAAAAGCCAAAGTCGTGCTCGACCCCGCGAGACGGCGCGACATCATTCTTCACGACGCACACAATCTCGCCTTGGCGCAAGGGCTCGAACTCGTCGAGGATGAAGCACTCCTCAATGAGGTCGCGGGGCTCGTCGAATGGCCGGTGGTGCTGACTGGCGAATTCGATGCGGCCTTTCTCGAGCTGCCAAAGGAAGTCATCAGGACAACGATCCGCGCCAATCAGAAATGTTTCGTGCTGAAAGAGCAAGCCGGCGAACGCCTCAGCAATCGTTTCGTGCTCGTGGCGAATATCGAGGCCAAGGACAGAGGTGCCGCGATCGCCACAGGTAATGCACGCGTTGTTCAAGCGCGGCTCTCCGATGCCAAGTTTTTCTTCGAGACCGATCTTAAAATCAAACTCGAGGGCCGATTGGCCAAGCTCGATCAGATTGTTTTCCATGAGAAGCTTGGAACTCAGGGCGAGCGTGTCAGAAGACTGGAAAGGCTTGCCCGCGAAATTGCGCCTCATGTGGGTGCCGATGGCGATCTTGCCGCGCGGGCGGCGCGTCTTGCCAAGGCCGATCTGACTTCGGAGATGGTTGGCGAATTTCCTGAGCTGCAGGGCGTGATGGGACGCTATTACGCGCTTGCGCAAGGTGAGGATGCGAGCGTCGCCGAGGCGATTGCGGATCACTACAAGCCGCAAGGCCCGAGTGATCGCGTGCCTTGCGCGCCGGTCGCGATCAGCGTTGCGCTCGCCGACAAGCTCGATCTGCTCACGGGGTTCTTCGCGATTGATGAAAAGCCGACCGGAAGCAAGGATCCTTATGCCTTGCGCCGCGCTGCGCTCGGCATCATCGCGATCATTCTTGAAAACAAGTTGCGTATTTCGTTGCGCTGGCTTTTCGACAAGGCCTTCGCGTCGGCCGCATACGTAAATGAGAGCGAGCGGGATTCGCTGTTCGGCGAACTCATGAGTTTTTTCAGCGA
>PLUZ01000457.1:2116-3376 GCA_003162995.1 Methylocapsa sp.
TATCGCCGAGCCGCCAATATTTTGCGCGCCGAAGAAAAAAAAGATGGGGCTGGAGCATTCGATGGCCTCAGCGATCCGAGGCTTCTTCGAGACCCGGCGGAAAAGCTTCTGTCTGAGAAAATTCGAAGTGTCAGCGCCGATACCCAACAGCATTTGTTCATCGCCGATCGCGATGCCGGCCGGCGTGAATTCGCGGGACAAACACCCTTTGAAGATGCGATGGAGTCCTTGGCCTCGCTGCGGCCGCCGGTCGATGCATTTTTTGAACACGTAACGGTGAATGCCGAAGATCCGCAACTTCGGTTCAATCGCTTACGGCTCTTGAATGAATTGCGAAGTGCGATGCATCGTGTCGCCGATTTTTCGAAAATTGCCGGATGACCAGGGAGACGGAGTCCGGATCTATACGGTTTCTATAGATTGTGCCTTTCGGCGAAGCCTCGCTTCTTTATGCTTCTCTCTCCATGTTCGCGCCGTAAACCCCGCCGATAGCGGGGAATGGAGCGAAAGAAATATGAGATCACGATTAAGAAGCAGGGCTTGGCGTCCATCAAGCCGCCCGGAGTTCGTCTTCGCCGGAGTCGTCGCCTTCATCATTTGCGCGGGCCTCATCGCGAGCGCGCTCGGCATTTTGCCGATCGAATGATGGGTGCAAATATGGACAAATCTTCACAAAACGCAGGCCCCGCACCAGAAAAGGAGCCGCCATGTTTGCTCGTTGGCCGTGATCGCCAAAACCATTGGGTCGTGGCCGAGACGCATGGTCTTTGCGGCGGTCTTTTTATCGACGAAGCCTCCGCCATGCGTTTCGCGCTTGAGCAGGCCAATGGGCGGCCGGGCGCGGTGCGCAAAGCCTTTACACCGGAGATGATTTTTCGCAAGTGACGCGTGCGAACGGGGCGGCGTGACGGCTCAGAATCCGGCGAGTCCACGGCCAAACTTAACGCCGCCGCCTTGCCGGGAGTGTGGAAAGGACCCAGATAAGCGCGCGACCGGCCGCTTTCTGGGAGATGCCGGTTGAACGCTGAATTCGACCAGAAATCTTTCAATTTGCGTCAACTTTGAAAGGAAAATACCATGGAGCGTCGTGAATTTCTTGCCGCATTGGGAACGGCTGCGACGGTTGCGTCCACCTCTCAGGTTTTTGCTCAGACTGGTGGCGGAAGCCCTCAGAAGGTCAATGTTGCGCTGTATGTCCTGCTTGAAGCAAAGCCGGGCAAGGAGGCCGAGGTTGCGGAATTTCTCAAGGGCGGTCTGCCG
>PLUZ01000457.1:3390-3652 GCA_003162995.1 Methylocapsa sp.
TTGATGGCGAAAGCCGGAGACTTGCTGACTGAACCGCCTTCGATCCAGAAAGCCGATGTTCTGGCTTCGAAGTTGCCTGGCTAGCTCCCTTCAAGCAATTGGCGCCACCGGGGGCGCATCGGCTTCCATTGCAAGCCTCGCTTTGTGATGCGCTTTTGCAGCACCCCGCTGCAATAATTATTAACCAAATATAATAACGGATTGACGTAAATTAATAGCTGCGACGGGCTGGCTTCAACGATAAGTTTTGATCTCCCAGCAA
>PLUZ01000191.1:0-289 GCA_003162995.1 Methylocapsa sp.
CGCCGATGCCGCCGGTCGCGATTACCACGCGATCCGTGGAGAAGATTACCGGTCCGCTATGGTCATCGGCGACAACCCCCGTCACGGCGTTATTCTCGACGAGGAGCCTTTGCACTGTGGTTCCCTCGATCAAGGTGATGGAGGGTGTCTCGTGCACACGACGCGTCAAGGCGTGCATGATTTCGCGCCCGCTCGAATCGCCGCCGGCATGAACAATTCTCCGGCGCGAATGCGCGGCCTCCAGGCCAAGAATAAGTCTGCCCTGGCTATCGCGATCGAATGGAACGCC
>PLUZ01000191.1:336-4374 GCA_003162995.1 Methylocapsa sp.
AGGACGCTCGATGCCTCAAAGCCGAGCGGCGCCTTGCTCAAAAGGATCACCGGCTCCGGCGCCAGAGAGAGAGCGGCGGTCAGGCCCGCAAGACCGCCGCCCACAATAATGCAAGCCCCGGCCGCGTCGTAAACATCCATCACTTCACTGCCAGCATGCGCTCGACGGCGCGACGCGCGAGAGGCGCGATTTCGGGATCGATCCGCACTTCGTGCTGCATCGTTTCCAGCGCCCGCCTGATGTTGCGAAGCGTGATTTTTTTCATATGGGGGCAGAGATTGCAGGGCCGGATGAATTCGAGTTCGGGATGCTGGATCGCGACATTGTCGCTCATCGAGCATTCCGTCAAAAGCACAACCCGGGCGGGATGGTTCTCACTCACATAGGCCGACATGGCGGCGGTCGAGCCTGAAAAATCCGCTTCCGCCACAACGTCCGGCGGGCATTCCGGATGCGCCAAAACAATCACGCCCGGATAATCCTCGCGCAATTGCCGCACTTCGCCGGCACTGAAACGTTCATGCACCTCGCAATGGCCCGACCAGGCAATGACTTTGACCTTTGTCTCGGCCGCGACATTGCGGGCCAAGAATTCGTCGGGAAGCATGATGACACGCTCGACACCAAGGGATTCGATCACGGCCCGCGCGTTGCCGGAGGTGCAGCAAATGTCCGACAAGGCCTTGACCGCGGCCGACGTGTTCACATAGGTGACGATGGGAACCCCTGGATAGGTTTGCCGCAACAGCCGCACATCCTCGGGCCGGATCGACTCGGCAAGCGAACAGCCTGCGCCGAGGTCCGGGATGAGGACGGTTTTTTCCGGGTTCAATAATTTCGCGGTCTCGGCCATGAAATGTACGCCGGCCAAGACGATCACCTCGGCATCGGCGGTCATCGCTTCCCGCGCAAGAGCGAGACTGTCGCCAACGAAATCGGCGACGCAATGAAAAATCTCCGGCGTCTGATAGTTATGCGCAAGCACCACCGCGTTACGGGTCCGCTTCAGCGTCATGATGGCGTCGATGTCTTGCGCATGGACCGGCCACTCGATCGCCGGGATCGCATGGCGCACCTTCGCGTAGAGACTCTCCGCGTGAGGGGTTTTCGCTCGGACCGTTTCCAAACCCGCCAATGCCATTTTCTTATACTCCAACCGAGTATTACACTAACATATGCTGGTGTTGAGTATAAGATTTGTCAAGCCCTTGAAATGGGCAATTTGGTTCCGGAAATTGCGCGTTGGTTTAAAACTTCGCGGCGGAATCGGAACAATTTTGCCGGACGCCCTCCGGTATCCGGAGTGGTTTCCCCGGTTTCCTCCACGAGGTTCTGCTGTTCGATAAGACGGCGGAAATTCTGCTTGTGCACCAGCCGTCCCGCCAAAGCTTCGACACAGCGCTGCAGCTGCAGGAGGGTAAAGGTTTCCGGCATCAGCTCGAACACCACCGGATGATATTTAATTTTGGCTCTGAGCCTGGCGATGCCCGTCGCCAGAATCCGGCGGTGATCGAGGATCATCGGCTGGCCGGTGCCAGGCAAGGGGCCGGCCGCGCCGCCGGGGCGTAAGGTGCCAGGCGGGCTGCCGCGTGCCGCCTCTGGAATGAGGCCGGCCTCATAGAGCAATTCATAGCGCTGGAGGACAAGTTCCTCGTTCCAGGCGCGGCCATCGCAGCCAAAGGTAATTGCCACGCGCTGGCGGCGGTCTTGCCGCGTCCCGGCATCCCGCCCCGCTCCAGCCCAGCTCTCAAGCCGCGGCAAAAGCTCGGCCTCGATCATCGAAGGGTCGCCGTCGCGATGGTCTTCCCAAGGGAAATAAGAATACCAGCTGCGCCAGCTCGCCTCGTGTTCGCCCGAGGCCGGCTGCTCGCGGGTCAGGCCGAGATAGCTGATCGAGATGACATGTTGTCCGGCGCCGCCGCGATCCCGGTCGGCGAATGTATAGAGCTGCTCGACATAGCCGAGCGGTAGCCTGGTTTGCCGCTCGACCCAAGCGCGCAGCCCCGCCTGCAGCGAACGATGCGCGAGCTCGAAAGGCCCGGACGGCAGCGCGCATTGATCCTGGATGGTCAAGACGCGCGGATCGCCCGAGGTCACGGCGACCAGCACCGCGATAAGATCGGCCGCGATTGCATTCCTAACCGCAACCGGTGCGGCCGCCATGCTTGCCTCGGCAATGCCGGATTCACCAAACGTACCCATTATCCGGCGCCGTCACCCCGTCCCATCGCCCCAATCCACATGAAGGAGAATGCCATAAACATATCGCGATCCAACTGCGAATGGTATCCTTATCGGTGCCCTATCCTCGGGAACGGCGTTGGCGTGACACGGATGCGCCTATCCCAAANNCGGCGATCTCATGCCGCGGCCAGCGCCATGGCGCGAGATAGACGGCATCGCCGCGCCAGGTCAAAGGCGCCGACCACGGGTTTGAAGCGAGCCAAGTTCTTGCCGCGCGGGAAATGCGGCGGCGTTTGACGGCGCCGATCGCCTCCTTTGCCTCGTCGAGCGTTGGCCGCACTTTCACTTCGACAAAAGCAACCGTGTCGCCGCGCCGGGCGACAATATCGATCTCGCCTTCCTTGATGCAATAGCGGCGAGCCAGGATCCGATACCCCTTGAGGCGCAACAACCCGACGGCGAGACGTTCGGCGAGGAGTCCTAGGCCATGCGCCTTTTTGCGGTCACGCGAAGTTCTCACTTTCATCGCTCGCGCGACGAAAGTTCGATTGCCCGCGCATAAACTTTGCGGCGCGGCTGTCCTGTCTCGGCCGAAACCACCGCGGCGGCATCCTTGACCGAAAGGCCCTCCAACGCCTGGCCGAGCCTTGCATCGACGTCCTCTTGGACCGGCGGCTGGTCTCCCGGCGGACCGACGAGGACGACAATTTCGCCTTTGGGCGGCGCCTCGGCCGCAACAAGGGATGCCAGCTCTGGTAGAAGCCCGCGCCGGACGGTTTCAAAATGCTTGGTGAGTTCTCGCGCGATCGCCGCGTCGCGCGCACCCAGCACGGCGGCCAAATCGCCGAGCGTGTCCGCGAGGCGGCGGGCGGACTCGAAGAACACCAGAGTTCCGGGAATGGCGGCAAGCTCGGCGATACGGCTCCGCCTCGCGGCGCTTTTCGGGGGCAAAAATCCTTCAAAGAAAAACCGGTCGGTGGGCAGGCCAGCCACCACCAAGGCGGCAAGCACGGCCGACGCGCCCGGAACCGAAACCACCTCGATATTTTGCGCGAGAGCATCACTGACGAGTTTGAAGCCTGGGTCCGAAATCAGCGGGGTGCCCGCATCCGAAACCAAAGCCAGCGCCGCGCCTGCGGCCAGCCGGGCAAGGAGATGCGGCCGCATGACCGCGGCATTATGCTCGTGATAAGCGACAAGCGGCGTCGCTATGCCATAATGCGCTAGCAATGTTTTGGTGACGCGCGTATCCTCGGCGACAATGGAGTCGGCCGACGCGAGCGTCGCCAGCGCCCGGAACGAAATATCGCCGAGATTGCCGATCGGCGTTGCGACAAGGTAGAGTCCCGGAGCGAGTCGAGATTCCGCACCGCTTTCCATCGAAGTTTCAGCTTCCCGCTTCTTCGCGCTCAATGCGGCGTTGCTCGGCCAGCAGAGACATGGAACTCATGAGGTTTTGAACGCTCACAATGCCGACTACGCGTCCGCTTTCCGCCACGGGAATCAGCGCCAGCCCATGACCTGCTGTGAGGCGCCGGATTGTTGTTCCCAGCGTATCTTCGGGGCGCGCCACCTGGAACGCACGCGACATCACCGATTGCACATAACCGTTGCCGTCGTTGCGCAGCGCGTCGACAATGCGCTGGCGCGAGACAATGCCCACCAGCTGCGGCCCGCGCACCACGGGAAAATCTTCCTGCAAAGAGTGAACGCAGCGCACCAGCGCGTCGGCAAGCGTGTCAGAAGGCGACAGTGTCGCAAAATCCTTCAGCATCACCTCGCGCATTTGAACCGTGTCGACCACGGACTGGAAGAAGACGCCCTGATCTTCAATCTGCGCGCCGATCATGATGA
>PLUZ01000149.1 GCA_003162995.1 Methylocapsa sp.
GATGGCTGAAAGATCAGCCCCACGGACTCTGCCGCGAGACGGCTACCAGACGAGTTCCGGGATCGCTGCCGTGGGCGCGAAATCCGACGTCTCCAGGAACTGGCGGAACGCCGCCGCGTCGAGGTCGGCGTCTTTCGCGGCGCCATGCAATTCCTCGCGGTGGATGCCGGAGGTCACGAACAGACTGTCGAAGCCTTGGTTCCGTGCGCCCTTGATATCGGTGTGCATGGCATCGCCAATCACGAGGACCCTTGAACGGTCGATGAGGGGATCGCCAGGCCCGCGCGCCAGGTCCAGCGCACGTGCATAGATCGGGGAGCAAGGCTTGCCGGCCTGGATGACCTTGCCGCCCGCCGCCGCATAACGTTCCGCGATCGCGCCGGCGCAATAAAACAGTCTGCCGCCGTCCTCGACCACGATATCGGGATTGGCGCAGATCAGCTCCAAGCGCCGCGCGTGCATGGCAGAAAGGATAGCGTCGTAATCCTCAGGCGTCTCGCGATATGGATCGACGAGGCCGGTGCAGAGAACAAAACTTGCTTGTTTCAGCGGCACCAGACGCAGCATCTCGCCGCGCAAGGCCAAAACCTCCTCGAAGAGGGCCGTTTCCTCGGGCGGGCCAAGGCGGAACAGGCTAGCGCCCGCCCGCTCGATAAGCAGGGCAACGGTGACGTCGCCGGANNGAAACCGGCTCAGCGCCCGGGCGGCGTTTTGGAACGCCGTAAGCCCATTGTGGAGGACGCCCCAGACGTCGCATAAAATGACATCATATCCGCCCGCGAGACCTGCCAATCCACGCAAAAGTTCCGTCACGCGTGCAATCGTCCCGGCAATACTCGATACATCGATGCCGTCATTCTGTCCCAAGCTGGTTCGCGGGTGGCTTTACGGTGGTGGGCTGATGCCGTCTATCAAATCCCTGAGATGCGCAGTCAAGCCAAAAATGCGATGCATTAATATCACTGTTCGTCCGGCAACTATTATTATTGCTAAATCCTTCATAGAAGCCGTTGTGTCCTCTAAAATTGCGGCTAAGATGCAGCATGAACAATACGGAAAAATGATTTTGATATTTCAATAGTTGTCGCCTCGCGCGCCGTGTGAAGGGGCATTGCGTTGCGTAACCTGCGTAGGTGCCTTGTATTCGCGTTGTTTGCCGCCGCGGCCTGGCTCCCCGGCGCAGGCTTCGAGGCTGCTTGAGCCAGCGCCTGGCTGCTGCCTCCGGGGGATGGACAAATCATCACCTATTCCGCTTTCTCCGACTCCACGCGCGCGTTCGACGGGCATGGCAACCTTATTCCAGTTCCGGACTATCAAAAGTTCGAACTTGGCACTTATGTCGAATATGGGGTCACGGATTGGCTGACCGTATCCGCGGCGCCTGCCTACGACCGCGTCCAAACCCCTGTGCCGGGGCAATCCTACACGGGCCTTGGCGAGAGCGAGATTGCCGCAAGGGTCGGGCTCTATCACACGGATGCGGCTGTTTTGTCGGTTCAGGCGGGCTTGCGTTCGCCAGGTGCGTCGTTCGACTCGCTAGGGCCGTTGGACGTGCGCCGCGCCGGTTCCCTCGATGTGCGCGGCCTCGCCGGGCACAATTGCGTCGTCGCGGGAATAGAGGGTTTTGCCGAGGTCCAGGCAGGATACCGTTTTTATGCCGGAAATCAGCCGGGGGAATGGCGCTTTGATTTGACAGCGGGACTGCGCCCGCTGCCGAGGCTTCTCGTGATGCTGCAGAGCTTCACGTCGATTTCCTTTGGCACCAGCCAGTTCGGGCATGTCTCCTGGACCAAGCTACAGCCCAGTCTCGTTTATGATATTGCACAGCAATGGTCGGTGCAGATTGGCGGTTTTATAACTGTGGCGGGGATCAACGCCGGCCGCGAGCTAGGCCCAACCGCGGGGGTCTGGTACCGGTTTTAGCGCAGGCGTTTTTAATGAGATCCTTCCGTTGCTTGAGACGCGCCGTTCAAGAGCCTATATGCAAGGCGGCGGGGCGGGCAAAGCGCGGGGACCCGGATTTTGATGCGGACCGGAATGTGTTTTGGCATCGTTCTCGCGGGCGGGCTTTCGCGGCGGATGGGCGGCGGCGACAAGGGGCTTCGCAAGCTCGGTGAAATGACCATTCTCGCCCGCGTCGCGGCGGCGATGCGGCCACAATGCGCGGGCCTCGTGCTGAGCGCCAATGGCGATCCGGCAAGACTTGGCGAGTTCGGTTTCCCAATTGTCGCCGACGATGTGCAGGGCTTTATGGGTCCGCTCGCGGGCATTCTCGCCGGTCTCGATTGGATCGCCGCGCATGTCCCGGATGTGGAATGCGTGGTCAGCGTGCCGGCCGATACGCCGTTTCTGCCGGCCGATCTTGTCGCCCGCCTCAAGGACGCGCGGGTGGAACACAACGCCACGGCCGCTTGCGCGCGCTCGGGAGGGCGGAGGCATGCTTTGGTTGCGCTCTGGCCGGTCGCGATCAGACAGGATCTGCGCCATGCTCTCGTCGTGGAGGATATGCGCAAGGTCGATGATTTTTTACAAAACTACCGCCCCGCCATCGTCGATTGGCCAAGCGAACCGTTTGATCCTTTTTTCAATGTCAATGAACCAGGCGATCTTGCGGTGGCGGAAACAATTCTCGCCAGGGGCGAAACGCATATTGTCTAATTTCCTTGATTCGACATATAGAATATGGATATTCTATAAAATTACGTAATCATGATGTAGATACTCTGCTAAAAGAGATAGGAGGTTGGCATGACACTCGCCATCAATACGGTCGAAAACGTTTATCTCGACGAGTTGAAAAAGGGATTGGCCGACGGCTCGATCCTTCTCGTCGATGTGCGCGAGCCTAATGAATTCGCGGAGGGCCGGATCCCGGGCTCGGTGCTCAACCCTCTTCAGAAATTCGATCCCAAAGCGCTGCCAAGCGTGCCCGGCAAGCGCGTGGTGCTTTCCTGCCGTTCCGGCAAGCGGTCGCTGACGGCGCTCGATCTCGCCCACAAGGCCGGGCGCGACGACGTCCGGGCGCATTTCCCCGGGGGCTTTCTCGGATGGGTGAAAGCGGGCGAAAAGATTGAGGTGTAAGCAGGCGCGGACGCGAAGATCGCGACGTGGCGCTGCCGGACTTTTATCCTCAAGCATGATCGCTTCTAGATAAATCGCTCATGGTCTAGCGGATAAAACCAAACACTTGGTGCTCGACCGATAGGTCAGTAAAGGGTAGAAATCGGACATAGACGGCTGCTCACCTTGAGGGCTGCTTCGCGCCCATTTCGGGCAGTCAGCCGAAGCTGGTTCGTTCGNNGCTCACGATGTGTCGCTGGCCGGACAAATTGGCAGGGCGCGAGGAACCAATGATGCGGCCGTGGGACGTCCATCGGCGGGAAATCCGCCGCATACCCTACAATGTCGTGCTCGCCTTATCGGCCAACTTTACCGGATCATTATCTTGTCGGCGCGAGATATAAAATACGGCGATGTGGTGAAAGCTTTCGCGCTAATATCTGGTGTGCTCCGGCGGGNNTTGGACCGCTGACGAACGGACTGTCCCGAAGATAAAATCGCAGGAGGCGGTTCGCGTCCAGAGAAATGCCGATCCTAATGCTCTGCCCAATGTCACCAGGTCCGTGGTCGCCGTATCCGAGCCATAGAGGGCCTTCCCGGCAAAGATCGAGCCCGTCGAGCCGACCATCAACCCGCAACGCCGCGGCGAGCCTTCCTGGTCCTCGCGCCAAGTCGCGCAAGCGCTCGATGCCGCGATTTAGCCGCATGATCGGGATGCCTTCGAGCGGTTCGAGCGCCCTGATCAGGACGCCGGCTCCGACCCCAGGAATCTCGCTTGAGACATTCAGCA
>PLUZ01000096.1:0-508 GCA_003162995.1 Methylocapsa sp.
ACCTTGATCGGAGCCCGCTCTAATTTAACCCCCTGCAATTCTTGGCGTGCATGTTCCCTCTCGCCTGCTTGCTCATCGGTGGCATTCGCAAGGATCTCCTAGATACGAAATTCGGGATTCTCACCAAACTGTTTGGTCCGGCGATGCTGTTTTTTTCGCCGTTCGAAATCTTTGGTGCAGCCGATCTTATCGGTGCCGACGATTTGATAGATTACGTGGCGTTCGCTCATTTCAGCAGCTTTGCATCCAACGCGCCAATGACCAGCTTCTGAATTGTCTTACCCAGCGTCCAATCGCGATCCTTTGCCAGATTGGCCACCCGATCCGCCTCAGTCCTTCACGCAATTCATCACGACTGTCTTCGACACGCCGCAAGGCTGGAAGCTGATCGGATTCGGCACCGCGATCGGTTTTGTCTTTGCCGTGCTGGCCTTGAGCTTGAGCGTCGTCTCCTTCCCGATGCTTCTCGACCGCCCAATCGATGCCGAAGCAATTGATGTCGAAATCG
>PLUZ01000096.1:662-2651 GCA_003162995.1 Methylocapsa sp.
GGCGGCAAGCGGGTGAGGCGCCTATACAGAAACGCGGGCCTTACAAGAAGCGGTCGGCATGATAAGATTTGTCCGTGGCGTAGTCAGGTGAACATGCTAAGCAATTCGACTTTCGATGTCCCTAAGGCACAATGGGAGGCCGCTAAAGCGGAAGCGACGGAAGTTATGATCGAACGCGCAAAGGTGCGCGGTATGATCGCCTATTCCGACTTGGTTCCGAGAATCCATGCATTAGCAATGAACGCTCATGATCCTCGCCTGTTTCACCTGCTTGGACAGATATCGAGCGAAGAAGACGCAGCGGGAAGGGGTATGCTGACGGTCATAGTCGTTCATAAGGTCGGGGATATGCAGCCAGGTCCCGGATTTTTCGAACTTGCAAAAAGCCTCGGCAGAGATACGAGGGATCCTCTGAAATGTTGGGTTGACGAACTCCACCGTGTTCATGCGGTTTGGAGCGACCACGACTCCTGAAATTTCAAATGGACCCACTTTTCGGTGGCGCAAATTAAAAAAAGACGGATGCAACAAGTGCATCCGNNGCAATTTGCGCACGGTTAAGAATCTGGGAATGCTGGCGGGCAATTCCGCTCACTGGCGGAGCTGTGGGCCGACGCCAGCACCACCGGGCGTTCGGGCCATGCTTGGCGGCCTCGCCGACGTCGGTTTGGGAGGAACAGGCTGCGACCTCGGACGAATTCAATGGCCGAATGGAGATACAATAGGCTTCAGCCAACAAAATTTCGAATGTAGCGCTTGTGTTGGCGCGCTTGTTATTATTCCTAATAAGGTTCGCATCATCCAAGCATAAGTTTTTTCGTTGTCTTTTCCACCCAATGGAAGTGCATTCTGTTCAAGACCCGTCTTCAACCTTGTTCCGTTTTGTGATCCAAGATTTTTAATTCCGAGAGCTGCTTCGGCGAGTCGCTTGGCGATGTTATTAATCGATTCAAGTACATCATGGGCTAAAAGCAGCTTACTTGGTCCTATAAGGCTAGGTGTTTGTCGTTCGGGGCGCTCTGTGTTTCCTTGTAATGGCGCTTGAAAAACTTCTAGGGCCGAGAGGATGGCTGGATCGATGAGATTTCGTGCTTCGTCTTCGCGCAACGCCGCAATCATCATTTTCGCGAGGGCGGGAACGTCTGCGGCTTGCTCGGACGTCAACCGGTCCTTTTCCGCATCGCTGACGAAATCACGCCATTTCGAAAACTGCCGAACCATTCGATCGAAATGAAACATCATTTCTTCAAAGCGTTTTGCGAGGAAGCCTGGCCACTCGTAATTGAGGACTTTTGGATAGACTTCGAGAAACGTCTTCAGGTGCGCGAGATAAAACAATTCATCCTGTGCCGGAGCATAGCCGGGTATGCACTCGGCCACGTTCCAAAGGGAGGCAATTGATCTTTGGTCAATATTGCCATCCGCATCATGCGCGAGCGTAGCGGTTTCCGCGCGTAAGAGCTTGAGTGCCGCCGCGACCACAACAGACTCGCTATTGCTCTGGGCTGAATTGCGCAGCAGAATTAGTTTTCTCTTTGACCACGCGGGCTCCAAAGCAGCAGGGCGTAGCGGCGGCACTTCGGGAGGTGGCGGTGGACGGAGCTCTTTTTCGGGGCGACGGACTGGCCCGTGCTCGGTGATTAGCGCTCTGATCTCGCGATTCACGGAGGCTGGGCCTTGCGCCAAAATTTCGTCCCTGATCATCACGCGGGCCACTTATGAACGTAAGATCGGCAATCATCGCCGGTGTTCGGTTAATGATCTGTAACACTCCGGCGATAATCTCCGGTCCAAACGCCGTGCCGTCGCCGCATGCGACAAGCGTTGGCGCGGGTAAATGCGCCCGACAGTCTGAACAGCCCGCGGTACCGGCGAATCCTTGTTCAGATGCGGCGGCCACGGCTGCTTGACGAGTCACACGTGGCGGTGTGAAACCCGGCCACCACTTTTGAGGCTGACCCTTTTCGTTGCGCCTGTTCGCGCCGGATA
>PLUZ01000216.1:0-300 GCA_003162995.1 Methylocapsa sp.
ATCAAACCGGCGTTCAGCCAGGTGTCGATTTGGCTTCCAAATGCGAGGATGCTGCCAGTCAAGCCTATCAAGACGAAGATGGCGCCAGCGAAGAGGCCGATATATTTATGAACCGTGAGCCAGAGCGCGCGGCCAATGATGAGGCGTGACTTCAGGGGCGCCGGCGGATCGGGGACGGGCGGTTGTTGGGAGCCCGCCGCCCGCGCTCCAAAATCATTCTCCATACTATCGCCGGCCATGGCACCCTCAGAACTCCACCTTCAACGCTCCCATGATGGTGCGCGGCGCGCCGAGTTTCTC
>PLUZ01000216.1:305-5033 GCA_003162995.1 Methylocapsa sp.
GGGATGCGGGTGGAAAACCGGTTCCCACTTCTCCTCATCCCACTCTCGTGAACGCCTCACCGGAGCGGAGTCCGCCATGTCATGGTAATACCTTCGAGCAAATTGTAAAGGTTACTTAACCTTTGCCTTTCACCACCTGGCGGATTCAGATCTAATGAAACGTCTAGGTTAGAGGGGTCTGAACGTTCCAAATCTTCTGCGGATCCGGCTTAATCTGTGTTAGCCACCGGCAGGAGCACCAACATTGCCTAGCTATAATCAAAAAGGAGGCATCCTTGGGCGTGATCAATGAGTCAGATGTCAAGACCATCTACTTGAACAAGTCCGTACGAAACAGAATACTAATATTCGGAGTGTTCATACTCACTCTCTTCAATGTGTCCGCCTATTTCATTCTCATCGCCCCTCAGCAACAGCGAACACTCTCAATTGTTCTCAGACCATGCGGAAACGACACCGGCGGGGCGTGACCCTGACCGAAGCTTCTTCCTGCGTTTTTGATCATTTCGGTACGAAAGGCCAACTGGATCAAAAGGCGGCCTGCTCGGGACGCGCGCCGCCGGCCTAGGCGTAATATCGGCGTCCGAACGCTAGCTTCCCCTCGCCCGAGACGAATAGAGGTGTGCGGTAACGCCTCATATTATCGCAAACATGCAGAAACGATTTCCGCACATGATTCTAGCGGGGCGAGAACGCCGGGATCGTCTACCGTATAATTCACTGCCGACACGCGGCCTGCCTCGAATTCGATGCTCACGGTGCAATTCGCTGTGCCGAGGACGACTCCGCTCGCCTGGTAACGGGCTGCCACGGAATAGAAGGCAATCTCTTTGTCACCAGCTTCTTCGACCGTGTCAGGAACCCCGGCGCAAGCCATAATTTCGGCGCGCCTCCTTCCGGTAAGCTCCAATTCTGCGTAAATTGCCTTTTGATTCTGATTCAGCGCGCACCCTTGAAGCAGCAAACAAATCACCAATGCCACGTTAGATTTTCGCATAGGAAAAGCCCGTAAGAATTTGCCTATGTACAATAACAAACTACGTCACCGTACACGTGGGACAAAGCGGTGCACGAGGTGTCTTATCAATCAAATCTCGTGATGCTGCGTGAATGTGAAAGGCCGTCTGCACGACATTGCGGCGGCCTTTTTGGCTTTTGTGCGAACCCCAATGCTGACCTTGCGTGAAATAGCCCGGTCTTGAAATAATTGAAATATTGATTTTATTGGCGTCCCGGAAGGGATTCGAACCCCTGACCTACGGTTTAGGAAACCGTTGCTCTATCCTGCTGAGCTACCGGGACCAAACCCAATTGCCATGCGCCCCGGCACAGCGGTTCGCCCGACCCGCGAGCAACGTCACCGCCCTCTCGACCGATCGCCCGGAATTTATAAATTTCCGGCGAAGCGCCGGCAAGTGGCAAAGCGCCGCTCAGCGCTTCGTTTCCAGATAGAGGCAGATAGCCTGCGTCCGGTTCCGCACATCGAGTTTGCCGAACAGATTGCGCAAATGAAATTTGACCGTATTGATCGACACGCCGAATTCCCGCGCCAATTGCGCATTGCTGCGGCCGGTCTCCAATGCGGCAAGAAGATCGCGTTCCCGGTGGGTCAGGCTCTTAAGGGGATTCGGCCGGACCTTCTGAATATCCACAAAGGGGAACACCATATCGCCGGAGGCGACTGCCGCGAACACTTCAAGCAACCGTTCAGGGGGGGAAAGCTTGGTCACGAAGCCGGCCCCGCCGAGCCGCAATGTTTCGGCTGGCGCCGCCACATCCCTGGTGCCGCTATAGACCACGATCTTCGGCGAGCCCGGGCGCTTTGCTAGCGCCTGTAAAATTTCTGGCGCACGAATGGGCGGCAATTCCCAGCCGATAACCGCCAGGCTCACCGGCAGATGGGCCAAGGAATTCAGAAAATGCACGCCATCGCTCGCCATCAGCAAAAGATTGAAGCGCCTATCCCGGGTAAGAAGCGCCTCCAGTGCACTCAAGACCATCGGGTTCTTATCGGCGATGGCAATATTGACGGGAAAGATCGTCTGTAACCGCAAGGAAGACTCCGCCCCGGCTCCCAAGTGCGGGTCCGGGCGACCCAAATTGCCCTGGCCGGCATCGCCGCCGGGCATGTCATTAGCGTTCAACGTAAGGCCAATGACGTGCGACACGCGTTCACGGTGGGGATGTGATTGAGACAGAGTCGGCAAGCCACCAAACATCTGAATTTGTTTAGCTCCGATCCTGGTCGACGACTCCTGGGCCAAAGGTTTACTCCCGTGGATCTTTTTATTCGCGCCTTATGTTAAGCTAACATGTCACCATATGCCCATGCGGAAAAATAACTGCAATTCCTTGCCTCCGGCCTGTTGGGGCCGTGTGGCAAACATCCGCCGGCGCAAGAACAAACGCTTCGCGCCCGCGCCCCTCTTGGCTCAGCCCAATGCCGCTGGAGAAATTTGCAATCGAGAAGAGAAGCATTGATCCGCATCGCCTGCTGTTTCAGACTCTGCCGCATCAGATCGTTGTAGCTTCCTGCCCTTGAAGCTTAATTGTGACCGAATGCCCTTGTGCACCTTATTAAGAGGAAAACCCTTAATAAGGCCCTTGCACTCGCTAAGACATCAGCACATTTTAAGTTACAAGCACGCCTTGACTCGCTTCTCCCCCTCTTCCGGCGTTGGATGGCACCGGAGGGTGGAGGTGGTCAACGCATATCGCACGGACGCAACACGCGAGCGCTCATTCCGGCAAAGGGCTTGTCATGCCTTAATCGGCGAGAACCCACCGGCCGAAAAAATAAAGCGCGGCGATGCCGGCAATCCCCAAAATAGCGCCGAGTGGCGTTGCGAGGAAGCTCGCAATTTCAAGAATCTCACCCATTACATTCCTCCAACTGCTGTGTTGTTTACAAGATACTAGTTGTTAATTGTTGTTTTCCTGCCTTGCAGGACCATGCACCGGTTTGATCACCGATGTCACGGCAACAGGACATCTCTCGCGCCGAAGTCTTCCTCGCCACAAACACCGAGCTTACTCAGCTTCTGTGCTGCGGCTACTCATGATCCTCTTCTCGCGGGGGGTCCACTTTGCAACGCCCGAGGTTAGGGCTTGGCTAAGCCTAGATCATATCCGGCTTTTCCTGCCAGATCTTATAAAATCAATTGTTAGTCCCGGTCAAGCGGCACTTCGCGAAACGCCAAAAAACGGCCTCCGATTGAAGGCACTTCCCGGTCAAAAGAGGTTCGGGGGCGCATGACCATCGGCGTTTCCGGCCGAAACCATCGCCTATGCGCTCTCGAGCCATTTGGTCTCTCAATGGCTCTCCATCACTGCCTGAAGCCCTGTGCGCGCCGCTGGTCTCCGCCAGCGGCGCGTCAAGCATGATTCCAAAAAGTTGCAGACTTCTTGAAGCGATCAGAGCGCTTGCCCTCCAGATGGGCTCATCTAATCGACCAGGACTCGCTCAAAATCTCAGGGTTGGCGCATGTCAAACCCGAAAAAGCCGATCAACTTTGTCGGGGCACGTCTAGCGTCCTTGCCGGTCGCGACGCTCGTTCATGAAGCGCTCGAATTCCTCGCGGTCCCTGGCATGGCGAAGATTTTCCATATAGTCCGCGAATTCACGCTCGGCGGCGGCGAGCCGCTTGCGTTCTTCCTCAAGCCGCGCGAGTTCCGTGGCGCGCCACTCGTCAAAAGCGCGATTCCCTGTCGGGCTGGCGCCAAAGCCGTAGCCTGGCCAAGGATTCGCCGCCAAACCCCAACGGCCGGGGCCCCAGTTCGCGCTCCATTTTTCCCGCCCGAAAGTGACGATATCGCCAGGATAGCCGGATTTCCTTTGCCAGAATTTCCAGCCGAGGACAGCAAGACCGATCGGCCAAAACACGATGAATCCCAAAACCATCGCGAGAATTTCGACGAGCTTCCAAGGCTCTCCCCTCGCGCAGCCATGCCGGGATGCGCCGCCCGAAGGGCGGTCCGAGGATGATTGATAGGTCATTCCGCTGTCGGAATTCATCTCATTGCTCCTTTTGGACCTCTGGCCGATCGTCTCGCCGCCGCGCGAGTGGTGCAAGGCGGCGTTGCGTGGCGCCCCAGATATATGTTCGGATTTTCCTTTGTCGACGTTTGGGAAACGAAATTCCGGCGATCAAAAAACTGCACAAAGTTGGCGCAGCATTTGCCCTGCCCTTTGGCCCCAGGCATAGCGCCGGTTGCGGGCTTGACCCTGTCTCCCATATAAAGATTTCGTGAAAGGTCAGCTGATGCCGCAAATCACCATTTATACGACCGCGACCTGCCCCTATTGCCGCCGGGCCAAGGAGCTGTTGCGCTCTAAGAATCTCCCTTTCACCGAAATCGCGGTGGATGGCGACGCTGAGGCGCGCAGGGAAATGACGGCTAGGGCGCATGGCGCCATGACGGTACCGCAAATCTTTTTTGACGATAATCATATCGGCGATTGTGACGAACTGCACGAACTTGCCCGCACTGGCAAACTCGATTTGCTTCTGGCCGGCGCGACCCAATGATCAAATTCTCCCTGCTTTGCGGGCGCGGCCATGAATTCGAGAGCTGGTTCCAAAGCGGCGAGGCTTTTGAAACGCAATCCAAGTCCGGCCGCGTCTCCTGCCCGCTCTGCCAAGCGACAGATGTGACAAAAGCCATCATGGCGCCTGCGATCGCAAGCAAGAGCGAGGGGACGCTAGCCAAACCTCCGGCGCCAGCGGA
>PLUZ01000391.1:0-14384 GCA_003162995.1 Methylocapsa sp.
TGAGGCTATTACCGGCCTAGCGCTTCCGAAGGTAACAATCCGATTCCAATTGGCTGTATTGCCGCAGGCGTGGCAGCCAATTGCTCGATAAAATGCTGGCATCAATCGGACTCGATCGTGACACTGTCCATATCGTCAATGTCGTTCCCTGGCGGCCGCCGGGAAATCGCACGCCGCTGCTACTTGAAACGGCGGCCTGTCTGCCCTTCACGCGCCGCCAAATCAAGCTTGTGGACAATAAAATTCTAGTCTGCCTTGGCGCGGTGGCTGCGTAGACCCTGCTCGGCAGCAAAGACGGTGTCACGCGGATGCTGGGATGCGGGTTCGCCACTGCGGCAGGCGATAAGGACATCCAGGCAACCGCCATGTTCTATCCTGCATATCTCTTGCGCCAGCCCGCACGCAAAAATCTAGCATGGCAGGATTTGTGAATGCTTGCCAAGGAACTCAATCGCTTACGGCTATATGTTAAAAGGAATAGAAGGGAGACGAGAGTTGAACCCACGACCTCCCGTGTGAAATGCAGAGGCCAGGTTTAGCAAGGCTGTTGCGGGAAGGACGTCAAGCGGGAGGACAATGTGCCCCCCTGAACTTGATGCAAGAGCCCAAAAAAGACGCTGCATCAGCGATGATTTATGAGAGATAACAAAACATGATGAATATTGGTTTTAGCCCATATGGGAGTTGTTGAATACGATCAATTATGACTATAAGCTCAATAATTCGAGAACGACATATTTGGATGCGGACTATGAGAGTCAGAACCGCAGACCTTCCAGTACTGACGGCAGAAGATATTCTACTAAATCCTGAAAAGCACGCCCCTTGTCATGGACTTCTCAACCCAGCCATACATCGCAGCACCAAGTACGCCAGAGTTGGCCGGACAAGCCTTGGCATGACGTATGAGTCTTGCACAGAAGTATTTGGCATCAGCCCGAATACCCCATCCGTTTTCCAGTCAAAGCGAAGGCTTGAACATGGCGAATCATGACGTCGTTCTCTTCGTCGAGGATGAGCCCTTGGTGAGAGAGTCTGTGATCCCCGAACTCGAAGACGCAGGGTTCGAAGTCATCACGGCTGAAAATGGAGACGACGCTTCGTGTATTCTGCGCAAAACTGGGCGGATAGATTTTTTGCTCACAGACGTCAGAATGCCGGGCCGGATCAACGGCTGGGATCTGGCCGAAATGGCAAGAGGCCGACATCCGAAGCTGCCGGTAATCTACACCAGTGCGTTTGCGCCACAGCAAGGTTCTGAGATCGAAGGAAGTCTTTTTCTCGCGAAACCTTTTCGAATCGGTGAAATCCTGAACGCGATCGAAGAACTTAAATCGCGCAATGAGGATTTATCCGTGTTCAATGAGGAGATGCAGTCCGCGAATGTGGAACTAAAACGATCGGGGCGCAGGGGCCGGCCGTCGTCGTCCAGAAGGTCGATCTGGAGAATGCCTTTGGTTCATATTGTTACGCCGGAAAACGAGTCTCTTTATAAAGTCCAAATGGACCAGGCCTATCGCTTGCGCCATCGGGTATTCCTCAAGCAACAGGGGTGGTGCACTATTGGCGATCCGGACGGGTGCGAGCTCGACGAATTTGACAATAAGAATGCCGTTCACATGCTCTGCGTCGATGAAGGCAAGGTGCTCGGCTACCAGCGGTTGCTACCCACAACGCGTCCGCATTTGTTGTCCGACGTCATTCCGGAATTGTGTCTAGGTGAGCCCCCGGTTGGAGCCCATATTTGGGAGATGTCGTACCATTGCATCGCCCCGGGCCATCAACCGGGCAGGAGTTCGGCAATTACCATTGCTAACACACTCGGATTGGCCTTGGTTGAATGGGGTCTTGAGTGCGGGATTACGCGTATTATCGTCGAGATTGAGCCGGCAGGCATAATTCCCTTGGCGCAACTTGATTTTCAACCAGTGCCTCTTGGACTGCCGTGCAATATCCGGGGGAGGGATATGATCGCGGTGATGGTCGCCTTCGACAAGCGGACGCTNNTCGGGGACGTTTGTTTTCGGACTGTTGCGGTGATTTGATGCCCGTAATCCGCTCATTCGCAGCCGTACGCCATCATTTCATTCGGTAGTGCAATGATAACAGCCGGATGTGAATTCAGACGGTTACCAATTTGGTGCTGAAGAAGAGCGGATTCTCGCTTCCTTCACTCAGCGCCTGATCGAAATAGCCGCCGGTTCAGGCGCGCGTGGAGCAGGCACTTCCGCCACCAACGCCCTTAATGCGATGTGCTTGCCAGCGATCTCAATTGATCGGCGTGGATTTATCGTCGACGTGAACGCTGCAGCAGATGCGGTTTTCGATAATGACGTGAAGATCAAAGACAAGCGGCTTTTCGTTCGCGACCTTAAAGCACGAGCGCTTCTGAAGGCTGCACTGAACGAAGTGCCAAACCCCACGAAATTGAAGGCTTTGATCGCCCAGCCGATCATTGTTCAGCGCCCCGACAAATTGCCGGTGATTTTGCGTATCTGGCCCATTAAAGGAGCGGCGCGCTTGGCTGAGCAAGACGTGCATGTTCTCGTAACGCTGAACGCATTGGGGCCAAAATCCGGGCAGCCGACGGCGGTCCTCGCCAAGACGTTCCACCTTACCCCATCGAAGGCGAAGCTCTCTTGTATCATTGCACGCGGCGCGCCTCCAAAATTGCCGCCCGAAAAGTGAAGATTTCGGGGAAGACAGCGCGTAATCATCTCAAATCCGTCTTTGCCAAGACCGGCACCCATCGCCAAAGCGAACTTGTGGCATTGCCACTGCAGGTCGAATGGATATTTTGCTTGCCCGCGCTTTGCTTGAACTGCTCGGGTCCTGCATAATGACGGCTTCGCTTTTCGGGATCCTTTGGTTTTCCGGTATCGACTTTATGCCGCGGGATGTCGCCGAGGCCTCGTTCGCCTTGGGAGCATCCGTCATGCTCGGCTTTGACATGGGGATCATCAATGCCATTATCGCGATGGCTTTTTGCGGCTGGATCACCGGCTATGCACTCGTCATTATTGTTTTTTACATTTCGCCGGGCGTTATGTTCGTTCCCGACGCCTTGCCGGAAGAGGCGTGCATTCGCTACCAGCTCTTGCGATGCTAGAGCATGATCCCAAAAGTTTCAGACTTTTTGGGATCATGCGACAAATCAAAGAGATCGGCACCATGAGCTACTTATCTTTTAGCGAGCATGGTCTAGGACGTCGATCTTGCGGGGCCGTGATTGGAAACCGTCGCTCCGCCAGTTTGAGGATCGCAAAGAAGCTTACACAGCGCGGTGGCGTTGGCCGCCTTGCGAAGTTTCGCTGCAAACTCTTGGTCGCGCAGATGCCGTGAAACCGCGGCAAGGGCGCCAAGGTGCTCGCTGCCAGTGGTTGGCGGGATGAGCAGGAGAAACACGAGATCGACCGGCTTGCCGTCGATCGAGTCGAAATGGACCGGCCGGTTCAGTCGCGCGAACATGCCGAAAAGCCGGTCGAGCCCTTCGATGCGGGCATGCGGGAGCGCGAAACCATTGCCCAGACCGGTCGAGCCCAGCTCCTCGCGAACCTGCAAGGCGTTGAAGATCGATTGCGCATCGAGGTTCAGCAAAGCGGCAGCGCGCGATGCGAGATCCTGGAGCAACTGCTCTTTATTGCTCGCGCGGGCGGCAAAAATTACCCGGTTCGGTTCAATAAGGTCGGCAAGATCCATGGCTATACCTTCGCAAGGACTTTTAGCCGATCGAGCATTTTCCGGCAAATGAGGAGCTGATCGCCTTTGAATAATCATTGGTCCGGCTCGCGGAGACGATAGCCGACGCCGGTTTCGGTGAGGATAAGGGTAGGCCGCTCGGGGTCTGCCTCGATCTTCTGGCGCAAGGCACGAATATAGATACGCAGATATTGTACGTCGGCGTCGCCGCCCCACACTTCCCCAAGCATGAAACGGTGGGTCAGAACTTTCCCGGCATGAGCCACCATGAGGCGCAGTACTTCGTATTCGCGCGGCGAAAGTTTAACTTCGCTTCCCCGCACGGTGACGATTCTGCGCACGAGATCGACGCTGAGATCGCCAGCATGGAACAAAGGCCTCTCGCCCTCCTGCTGCAAGCGATGCCGCTGCGCCGTGCGGATGCGCGCCAGGAGCTCATCGATACCGAAAGGTTTTGTGACATAATCGTCGGCGCCAAGATCGAACGCTTTGACCTTGGCGCTTTCGTTCTCACGGCTTGACAGAATGATGATCGGCAAGTTTTCGCCTCCGTCCCTGATTTGTCTGACGACATCGAGGCCATCCATGTCGGGCAGCCCAAGGTCGAGGACCACGAGATCGGCCGTGTGCCTGCGGACCATGTCGAGAGCGGTGTGCGCATCGGCAGCGGTGGCGACGATATAGCCCTGGCTCTCCAGGCTCGCATGCAAAAAGCGAAGGATTGCCGGCTCGTCATCGACGACGAGAATACGAAGCGGACCCGCGCGTGGCATCACAACAAGGCTTCCGGCTGCGGCATGTCGAAACAAAGCACATGCAGCTTCATGCGCACGCCGCCGATGACGCCGCGCAAACCCCTATTTCTTCGGAAAGGCTTTCTCGATAGCAAGATTGAGTTCCAATACATTAACCCGCGGCTCACCGAAGATCCCAAGGCTGCGAGACGTGGTGTGTTGTTCAACCAGAGCCGCAATCTTTCCCGGCTGCACGGCGCGGGCTTTGGCCACGCGCTGTACCTGAAGGGACGCATTCGCTGGCGTGATGTCAGGGTCGAGGCCCGAAGCCGATGTCGTCAGCACATCCGAAGGGAGTGCCTTGCCGGCGAGTTCCGGCTGCGCCTCATCGAGTGCCTTGCGGTCGCCGATCAAGCGGTCTTCTAGGGCCTTGCTCGTGGGCCCAAGATTGGAGGCTGACGTGTTCGCGGCGTTGTAGGGTGCTGCCTTGATGGAGTCGCTCAGATCCATCGTCGCCGACGGACGGCCGTGAAACCATTGCGGATCGGTCCATTGTTGTCCGATCAAGCGGGAGCCGATGATCTTTCCGTCGGCTCTCTTTTCGAGGCTGCCATTGGCCTGGCCGGGCATCAGCACCTGGCCGACACCTGTGACGGCGAAGGGGTAGGCGAAGCCGCAAAGCGCGAATGTCACTAGGGAAGCACGCACTGCGCCACTAATATAGCTGAGCATATGATGTTCCTCTCAGACCAGCGGTGCAATCAGCAGATCGATCAGCTTGATGCCGATGAAGGGAGTGACCAGGCCGCCGGCGCCGTAGATCCACAGGTTGCGGGAGAACAAGCTTGCTGCCGTTTCAACGCGGAAACGCACGCCGCGGAGCGCCAACGGGATGAGCAGCGGAATGATCAATGCATTGAAGATCAGNNATGGCGAAGTATTTCGCTACGTCGTTGGCAATGGAGAAGGTCGTCAGCGCGCCGCGCGTGATCAACATCTGTCTGCCGATGGCGACGAGGTCGGTGAGCTTGGTCGGATCGGAATCGAGGTCGACAAGATTGGCTGCCTCCTTGGCTGCCATCGTTCCCGAATGCATGGCAAGGCCTACGTCCGCCTGCGCCAATGCCGGTGCGTCATTGGTGCCGTCGCCGGTCATCGCAACCAGCCGCCCCGCGCTTTGTTCTTGGCGCACTATCCTCAGTTTCTCCTCGGGTTCCACTTCGGCGACGAAGTCGTCGACGCCCGCCTCGGCCGCAATGGTCTGAGCTGTTATGGGATTGTCACCTGTGACCATAATGGTGCGAATGGCCATCTTGCGCAGTTGCGCGATGCGCTCACGTATTCCCGGCTTCAACGTGTCAGAGAGAACGACGATGCCCAGGATGTCACCGTTGATGCTAATGGCGAGCGGTGTTGCTCCCAATTTCGAGACTCGGTCAGCGATCACCTGAAGGTCCGCTGGCACCGACGCATGGAACTCATCGACGGCGTGTCGAACGACCGCGTTCACTGCACCTTTGCGGATGACCCTACCGTCCACAAGGTCGATTCCGCTCATGCGGGTCTGCGCTGAAAAGTCCAGTCCCTTCGCCTGGTCGAGACCAGACACCGGTTGAGCGCCTCGCGCCACACTGCACGAGACGACGGATCGGCCTTCCGGCGTCGTATCGAAATAGGATGCCAGAAACGCGGCCTGAATCAGGTCCCTCTGCTGGAAGCCATGAACCGCAATGAAATCATTCGCTTCACGATTACCGGTGGTAATCGTTCCGGTCTTGTCGAGGATCAGCGTCTGGACATCGCCGGCTGCTTCGACTGCCTTGCCGGACATGGCCAGCACATTGAACCGCATTGTGCGGTCGATGGCGGCAATGCCGATGGCCGAGAGCAGCGCGCCAATCGTCGTCGGGATGAGCGCAACGAGCAGCGCCACGAGATCGGCGACATTGATCTGCGCTTGCAGGTAGGTCGCCACCGGCGCGATCGTCGCGACGACAATCACGAAAATCAGCGTCAGGATCGAGAGAAGCACGGTAAGGGCGATCTCGTTGGGGGTCTTCTGCCGNNGCCTCCTTGAGCACAGGCGCCGATTCGCCAGTGATGGCGGACTCGTTGACGAAGGCGGCTCCCTCGATAACCTCGCCATCGGCCGGCATGACATTATCCTTCTCCACCCGGACAATGTCGCCCTTGCGCAGGTCCTTTGCCGGAACGGTTTCCTTGTGCCCGTCCTCGAGCACGCGGACGCCGACAAGGTCCGACCGGGTCCGCCGCAACGCATCGGCCTTTGCCTTGCCGCGGCCTTCGGCGAGCGCCTCGGCAAAGTTGGCGAACCAGACCGTCAAGACTAGGATGCTCGTCACGACGCCGTTGTAGACGCGAGAGGCGCTCGAGGGTCCGAACAGGGTCGGGTCGATCGTCAGCGCGAGGGTCACTAGCGATCCAACCCACACAACGAACATCACTGGATTGCGGATCTGTGTGCGCGGACGGAATTTGACGAGCGATTGCTTCAAGGCCTGCCAGAACAGAGTAGCGGTGTAGGCGCTTTTCGGTTGCACGCCGCGAAATTGCGGACCCAGAGGACCGATCTTCGCTTTGGTTTGTTGTTTCGGCGCCATGAAATTTCTCCGGCAACGACTGTTGGTCGAGCGCGTCAGCTAAAAGGTGAGTCCGTTCTTCATGGCGAAGAATTCGGCGATTGGTCCGAGGACAAGTACGGGGAAGAAGGTCAACGCGCCCACGATCAGGATTGTCGCAAACCAGAACACGCCGAATACGACGGTGTCGGTCCGCAGTGTACTGGTCGTCACCGGCGTGGTCGGCTTGCGCGCGACCGAACCGGCAACCGCCATCAGGAATATGATGGGGGGATAACGGCCGATGAAGATGACGATGCCAAGCGCCAGGTTGAACCAGGCTGTATTCGAGTTGAGGCCGGCAAAGGCGGAGCCATTGTCCGCAGCCCCAGAGCTGAAGGCATAGAGAACCTCGGAAAAGCCGTGGTTGCCGTTGTTGCCAAGTGAGGACAAGGCATAGGGCGCAAGCATCGACCAGCCGGTCGGCGTCAGAATGACCAATGGATGGATGAGAAGGGCAAGTGAGATGAGGATTATTTCCTGTTTTTCGATCTTCTTACCTAGGAATTCGGGCGTCCGTCCGACCATCAGGCCCGCCACGAACACGGCGATCAAGCCATAGATCAACCCGTTGAGGAAACCCACTCCCTTGCCGCCAAACACGCATTGCAGCATCATTTGGCCCAACATCGAGATGCCGGGGAGCGGCGTGTAGCTGTCATGAGCTGAGTTGACTGCGCCCGTCGTGAAAGCCGTGGTGATGTCCGCAAACAGTGCGCTGCCGGAGATGCCGAAGCGAACCTCCTTGCCCTCCATATTGCCGCCGGGCTGGTCGACGCTCGCGTTGCTCTTTATGCCGGCGCGAACAGCACGCCAAGGTGCCACAGTCGGCACGGTTGCTTTGCTCTCTATGCCGGCATGTATGAGTATCGGCGTACCCTGCTGCTCGGGAACGACGCAGAGCAACAGGAACAGAACGACCAACGAGCCCATAACGCCATAAAGCACCCAGGCCTGGCGACGGTTACCGATCATCTCGCCGAACGTCACGACGATCGCGGCCGGCAAAACGGCCATCAGAATCATCAACATAATGTTGGTGATTGGCGTCGGGTTCTGGAAGGGATGCGCGGCGTTGACGTTGTAGAAACCGCCACCATTGGTGCCGAAGAGCTCAATCGCACCTTGCGAGGCGACTGGGCCCACGATGATCGTCTGATCGGCCCCCTGCAAGGTGTTCGCAGTCACGCTCGCATCCATGGTCTGAACCGCTCCTTGCGAGATCATCACGATTGCGATCACGAAACAGATAGGGATCAATACGCGCGTGAGGAAGCGTATCAGATCCCGATAGAAATTGCCGAGATCGGAGCCGCCGTTTGTGACTGTGAAGGCGCGAATCCACGCCATCGCCACGACGAAGCCCGTCGTGGCCGAGGTGAACATCGGGAAGGTGATGGCGCCCATTTGGCTGAAGTTCGACAGCGTCGACTCGCCGCTATAGCTCTGCCAGTTGGTGTTGGTGATGAAGCTTATCGCCTCATTGAATGCTTGAAAGGGCTCCATCCCCGGGAAGCCCAATTGGTTGAGCGGCAGATGATCCTGAAACAAGAAAATTGCAAAGATAATCAGCGTCATAACCAGATTGGTCGCCAGCATATGGAGGGTGTAGACCTTCCACGTCATCGCTTGGCTTGTGACCTTGCGGCCAATCAGGAAATAGATGGCATTGTCGATCGGATCGAAGAATTTGTCGAACCTTGTCTTCTGGCTCATGACAATCCGGGCCATGTAGCGCCCCGTGGGGATGCTAAACAGGAAGATTGCGAGCAGAGTAAAGATGATCTGCAGCCAACCCGTGGCAGCCATAGGAACTCCTTTGACGCTTAAGGTCTTCGGCGTGTACGGATCAGAATTTTTCCGGGTTTATGACCGCGTAGAACAGGTAAATCACCAAAAGCACGACAAGCAGCGCGAGAATATCTAGCGCCAACATGGCGATCTCCATTGTGTTTTGGGCGGCGTGACTGATCCGATCACGATAAGTTTTGAAGAGATTTGGTGCTGTCCATGGTTGTCGCGGCGCCGTTGTCCAACAGCGCGAGTTCCGGCTTGGCGATGACGTTCTCGGCGAATTTCNNCGAGATGGAACAAATACGCGCGAAATATAAATTCCATAAGTCCTGGCATTGCCGAGTGCGTTCATGAACCGGCCGATAAAGCCCAGCAGGAACACGAAGCGCATTTCATCACTTCACGGAGTGGATTTTGCCGCGTGATTTCAGCTTTGGAACCCGACGAACCCGCTTCAACCTTTCAACAACGTGACAACGCCCCATAGTCCGCGGCGGGCATTGTTGACAATGCCAACAGCTGTCATCTTCTGCGAAACGTNNATCACTGGGCAACGCTCGGTTCGTGGCACTATCGACAAATCAAGCACCTAACGCGATTATCGGATATCAACATAGGACAGAGCCCTCCGCGCGCCCAACCCTTTGAATAACCGGCGCTTGCACAACCGCCGTGATCGATCCGAGGAAAACCTTCGTAAATGGCCAAAAGCCTGCCCGTGCTGTTTCGTTCGGCATTATACGCCTTCCGGGGCGGATTTCTCATTCGTCCCTTCGTCATCGCGCTCACGCTTGGCGCTGCCGGTGCGGTTCTCTCCTCATTGGAAGAGCAAACGCCTGCAATCGGCTCCTTTGTTCCGGAGGTGCTATTTCCATCGCATGCGGATCCTCAGGTAGCCCAGGCCATTCTCACCGACATAGCCACATCGATCATGACGGTCGTGGCGATCGTCTTCGCGATCCTCTTGATGACCCTGACCCTGGCGTCAACGCAGTTTTCCCCACGAATCCTGATCAGCTTCATCAGGGATCGAGTTACGCAATGGACGCTCGGCGTATTCCTCGGCACGTTTTGCTATTGCATAGCGGCGCTTCCAGCAGCTCGGTCCCTGCCCTATCCCTTCGTGCCGGTTGCGACCGTAATGGGAGCAATGCTCCTTGCACCGGTTTGCGTCGGATGGCTGATCTATTTCATTCACCACATTTCGAACGCCATCAGCGTCAACCATATCGTCGATCGCATTAGGCGGGAGACCGAGCTAGTCATCGACGAGGTAATGCCTGATCAGCGTCGGCCATTGCAACTCGACGAGGCAGTTGGAGCTTTTCCAGAAAAGCTAGAGTTCCTAATCGCGAGTAGGCAGTCGGGGTACATAAGGGTTGTTGATATTGAACGCCTTCGGTCGCTCGCCAACGCTTACCGGGTCTGCCTGCGCCTGGAGCGGCGCGTTGGCCACTTCGTTCCGGAAGGCGTCACATTGATGAAGGTTTCACGTGGCGATCGCATCACCGAGGAGCGTGCGCTCCAGCTTCTCGCCGCAATCGACATTGGCCCTGCCCGCACGATGCAGCAAGATGTCGAATTCGGCATTGTCCAGATCGTCGATATCGCGTTGAGAGCGATTTCGCCGGCGGTCAACGATCCGACCACGGCGATCAGCTGCGTCGATCAGCTCAGCTGCATCCTGATCCGGTGGGTTGGCCGTGCACCGCCGCGCCGCTATTTCTACGATCCACCCCATGTCCTGCGCGTCGTCATCCCCCGGATCAATTTCAATGGCCTGCTTGACCTGGCGTTCGAGCAGATCCGTCATTACTCTGTCGCCGACGCCGCGGTCAGTCTCCGGCTGATGCGCGCGCTCGGTGATATCGCAAGCACTGCCGGCGAGCCCACGATCCGGCTCCGTTTGCTCGATCGCGGCAAACAATTGATCGCCGGCTGCGCCGGACACCTCCAGGAAGGCGATCTCGAAAGGCTGCGGCAGCGCTTGTCGGTGCTCGAATCCGGCATAGCCATGGAAGACCAAATTTAAGACGGTCGGCAAAGGGTACGCCATGGGACGGCCCTGCATGCTTAATACGCGCTAACAGCCTTTATATAACTAACCCAAAATCTCATAGTGGCTGATGGCAGACACTCATATGCACATGGCTTCGCGGCATGTAAAAAATCCATTCCTTATTTTGGTGGCGGTTATATACGCTGCATATATGAGCCGGCCACGACAAGAGTCCTTGATGGTGAAGCGGATATCTCGCAGCGCCTTGATGTTTCTCGAAGCACGCACTCGATCCGGGTTTTGCGCCAAGACAATCCCACTTACTCGAGTCATACCATCGTGCCGTGCATCGGCATGGGCGCGATCGCCGTTTATGGCCTATTTATGAAAATGAATGAGATCAACAATGGTCTCTTTATGCCCCGAGGTGATAATGGATCGAAAGTAACTGCCGAGAAATCAGCTACGCCATCTGATCCGGGATTTGCGAGCTTTCCCTGGCAGGAAAAGGAGTTATCACCAATGACTTGGCGTGAAATCCGAAACCTTTTTAAGCGGCTTGACAGTAACCTCACCGAGGCGGTTTATCTGCACGGCTGCTATCTAACCGGGCAAGAAAAGACAATCCGTCATTCTCGTGAGGACGAGGCAAGAGATCATTCACGAGAACAGTCAAATGCGGTCGGCAATCCCGCCCCCCGTGTAACGCAAGGCACCAGACCTGCAAGACTATCGATGCACCATATCACTTTCCATCGATACTGAATTGCCATCCATCCTGAGCCGTCTGCGACCCCGGTATTGAAGGCTGGCAGCCGATGCAAACGGTTTCATTGCTGTTCGTGTTGGTCAAGTCTATCTTCGCCAAGACAGTTCGGCCAACCCAAAGATTTGCATCATTAAAACCATTCTAGTGAAGCCCAATCACGCTTGCGCCATTCATGACGCTTGGCCGGTGGGGATTGTCCGTTCGACGTGATCGGCATATTGCGTGGATATTCGCTTCCGGCGCTGCGGTTCTGCACCGCCGCCGCAACGACAGAATTTCTTCGAGCACGTCTTCCTCAGCTATTTGCGATGAGACGATCTCGTGCGCCTGGAAACTTTATGGACTCCATAGAGTGCTTCGACCATCGTATAAGGCTCTATTCATGGATGAAAACTCCATAAAGGCTCCACTCGACGGCGAAAACTCCATTGCGCAGCGCGTTCAAACCACACGTCTAGGCGTCGCCTCGGACCTTGCCCCTGACGCCGCGCTCCTTCAGTTGCACGGGTCCGTTCGAAGGTGCGCCGCATGACTCCGCATGGCTGGTTTTTGATTGCCATTTTTGTCTTTCTCCTCGCCCTGACAATCAGGCCTCTCGGCGGTTACATGGCTTGGGTCTTTACGGGCCAATGCGCATCGAACCGGTTCCTGGGACTATTCGAACGTGCCTTCTTTCGCCTGGCCTGTATCGATCCCTTAAGTGAACAAAACTGGTTCGGCTTTACCCAAGTTCTCCTCCTCTTCAACCTAGCCGGCGCCATTTTGCTCTTCGTGATCCTGCTTCTACAGGGATCGATGCCGCTCAATCCACAAGGTTTTAGCGCTGTGGCGCCGGACCTCGCATTGAACACCGCAGTGAGCTTCGTCACCAACACGAGTTGGCAGGCCTATGCCGGAGAGACGACGCTTGACTATTTCAGCCAGATGGCAGGCATCACAACCCAATCCTTCCTTTCAGCCGCGACTGGCATGGCCGTGGCGATCGCGATGGTGCGTGGTTTCGCCCGGCACAGCAGCGAGACCATCGGAAATGCCTGGGTCGACCTTACCCGCGCCACGCTTTACATCTTGCTGCCCATTTCTGTGATTGGCGCTTTGTTTCTCGCATCCCAAGGTGTGCCGCAGACCCTTGGCGATTCCGTCAGTGCGACCACATTAGATGGCGCGGTACAGATTATCGCGCGCGGGCCGGTCGCTTCGCAGGAAGCGATCAAGCTCATGAGCGGCGACGGCGGCGGCTTCTTTAATGCCAATTCGGCACATCCGTTCGAGAATCCGACGGCGCTCACCAATCTTTTCGAGATGCTGCTGATTTTCCTGATCGGCGCCGCTTTCACTAACACTTTTGGCCGCATGGTCGGCGACGAGAGGCAAGGCTGGAGTCTGCTTAGCGCAATGCTGATACTGTTCGCCGCTGGTCTTATTGTCGTTTATTCCGCCGAGGCGTCCGGCAACCCGCACTTCGACGAGCTCGGCATCGATCAGGCGGCAGGCCCGCTCCAGGCTGGCGGCAATATGGAAGGCAAGGAAGTCCGGTTCGGTATCGCCGGCTCCGCGCTCTTCGCAAATGTCACCACGGCCTCGGCGGATGGCGCCGTCAACGCCATGCATGACAGCTTCACGCCCCTCGGTGGCGGCATGGTCATGGCCAATATGATGTTGGATGAGGTAATCGTCGGCGCTCCCGGCTCTGGTCTTTTCGGGATGCTGCTCTTTGCCCTGGTTGCTGTCTTTGTTGCCGGCCTGATGGTGGGCCGCACACCTGAATATCTTGGCAAGAAGATCCAATCCACCGAGGTGAAGATGGCCGTGTTGGCCTTGCTCGTCGTTCCAGCGACCATCCTCACCCTGACCTCAGTGGCCGCGGTGCTTCCCGCGGGCCTCGCAGGCCTGTCCAATTCCGGGCCGCATGGGTTCTCGGAGTTACTCTACGCTTATACCTCCGCCGCGGCGACCAACGGCAGTGCCTTCGCCGGCTTGAACGCCAATACGCCATTCTACAATCTGACATTGGCCTTGGCGATGGTGTGCGGAAGATATCTCGTCATCGTTCCGGTTCTTGCCATCGCCGGGTCGCTCGCTGCGAAAGTAAAGGTCCCTGTCTCGGCCGGCACCCTGCCAACCGACGGGATGCAATTTGTCTTCCTGATCGTCGGCACCGTATTGATTGTAGGTGCTCTCACCTTCATCCCGGCGCTCGCGCTCGGTCCGCTCGCAGAGCATTATTCCGCGTACCAGCTGCATTGATGGCAAACCCGCCGCCGACATGACAAGGCCCGTTGGAGTCGCGGGCAAGATAGTATTGCTGTACTGCGAGGCCGCCGCTTAGCAAATGTGGGCTGGTGAGTTTTTGTTCGATCTTAGCCAGAGTTGTTTCGCCCACGAAACTATCGATGGGGGTTCTTCATATCGGCTTCCGGCTCATATCGGCTTCCGGCAAATTTTTGAAATTAGAAAGAAAAACTGTTGACTCGGCGAAAGCCTTGCGATTCCCGGCATCCTTGTCGATCAAAATCCCCCGTGTACGAATCAGAGGGTATAAGGCTGCTTCAATATCCCCAGCAGCGCCTACGCACAATCAAGCCAAGATACCGCCAGTTGCATTGAAAAGTGCATGTCGGATGAAAGGGCTTGTCTTAACAATGGCAGTTCAGAGGAACTGTGCGATTATGATTCCAAAGGGGGTGCCAAAAAGCATGCAGCGAGGGGGATAAATGATCATATAGTCGTCGTATTGAGTCCCTCCATAC
>PLUZ01000391.1:14505-19669 GCA_003162995.1 Methylocapsa sp.
CCACGGTTTCAGATGGACATTTCGTGACTGGGCCGGAAGCCTTCTGGGAATAGTGGATTGCGATTAAGAACGGTCTGTGCATTTCGTCTAGATGTTGCGGCTGCCGCTTTGGACGAACATTGGCAAGGCCGTAGCCCGCGAGATGGGGGCGAGAATGGACTTAACTACGAAATTGCCTCGGCTGCGGCCGACCTCAGGTGAACTACTTCATCTTGATCTAATGCGATTTATCGCCTCGGCAGGAATCGTTTTCCACCATTCGCATGAGTTCTTCGTTCCTGTAACCAAAAGTCCGTTTCTGGCCAGGGAACAAACGGCGGGACTGGCACTGTTTGTCGATTTATTTTTTGTCATCTCAGGATTCGTTATTGCGTACATCTACCATAATCGGATGAGTTCTATTATTAATTATATCACATTTCTTCAGCGTCGAGTGGGTCGGCTTGTCCCGCTACATTGGCTTACGCTGCTCGTGTTTATCGCGATGTGGTCAATGCTTGTGCTCTTTCATGATAATGGCACTAATAAGCCGTCGTTCAAGCCAGAATGCATCGCAGAGACGGCGCTTCTTTTGCATTCGTTCATATCATGCGGAAGGCCATTCAATGGCGTCACCTGGTCCATAAGTGCAGAGATGGTGATGTACATTGCCTTTCCTATTGTTGCTATTATTGGCGCAAGAAGCGCTCCACTATTACTTGGTATCGGTCTTACGCCCCTAACTGTGATGATGACAGTCGTCGCTTCCCAACATGAATGGAATTTGCTTGGTAGTTCTTGGATTGAGCTGTCGCCAGTCCTGCGGGCCTTGCCATCGTTCGTCATTGGTGCAGCCCTTTTCTACAATCGCAGCGTTGTTTCTCGGCTTCCTGCGCCAGGCTTCATCCTCGCTGTCGCAACCGCTTGCTTGATCGTCGCGATGATGTCTGGCGTATCGCAGCTAATAACCCTGCTACTCGTCTACACGGTTGCCATTGCGGCTGTTGCAGCCGATTTAGAAGGTGTCCCGTCAGCGACGGTAAGACGCTTCGCGCCTCTCGGGCAGCTAACTTATTCAATTTATATGTGGCATTTGCTATTTATATCATTCTTACTGAATGCGATAGGCGACAAATTCCTACACGGAAACGCGTTGTTCACAGCCATACTTGTCGTTACTTGTTACATTTGTATATTCATAACGAGCTATTTGTCGTTTTTCTATATTGAAACACCAGCCCGGCGTTGGATAGACAAGAAAAATTTGTTTAAACCTGTAGTCACAGTGTAAGCCCGCATTCACTCCGTGCCACTCTCTTTGAGACAGCCTTGATCGGCGAAATCTCCGTGTTCGCGCCGATTTTTGGGGAGGGAAATAGTGTGGAAGTCGGGCGCTGTGGAGCAGACCGGGCTATGTGCGTCAAAGTGTACCAGCTAGCTATCGGTTAGCTAGTCCGAGATTACTCGCCCAGGAATTTCACTTAACATATTGATTTCATGAGTATTTATGCGCTGCAAACGCCTCTAGCATTTGCCGTGATGAGGCAACTGGCCACATGGCGGCCGTCCAGTTGCCGATTTACTCTTTTTTGATGGGCGCCTCGCCCTGGACGAGCAAGCACGTGGGAGAGCGAGTGGATTCCGACGCGAAGTACAACGATCGGATTCTCCCTCCTTATGTCGCCGCCTTCCGCTGCATTTCGAAAATGCGAAGGCGGTTCGGTGAAAACGAACATCGGATAGGCTCAGAGGGCGTTGCACTTCGCGCCGGAACTCAGGCGGCCAATGCGTAAATATATTATTTCTGTTTTAGCGGTGATTGTTGCGTGTGGCGGCCTTGCGTCATCGACGCAGGAAGCGCTTACAGCCTATCTAAACGACGAGAAGGAAGATAATCGTAGCATTGCCATTTTCGAAGCCCCAGTTAACCCAAACCTGCCGTCCGTTCTTATTATTGGTGACAGTATCTCCATATCTTATACCTTGCCTGTAAGGCACAGATTAGAAGGTATCGCGAACGTCATTCGCCCAGTGGCAAATTGCGAAAGCACACTGACGATTCTCGAAAAGCTTGACCGCTGGCTCGGGCAAACCAAATGGGCGGTAATTCATTTCAACGCGGGGCTGCATGACTTGGAGCATGTCCAGTATGAAGGGGTTGCCCCCGGGAAACAAGTCATGGTTCCCGTCGAAAAAGGCCCTCGGTGGATTTCAATCGATTCCTATCGCTCGAACCTCGAGAAGATCGTGGAGCGTCTTGAAAAGACCGGCGCAAAATTGGTATTTGCTACAACTACCCCTGTTCCAGTTGGCGCGAGAAGCCGTGTGCCTCAAGATGTGGCGCGTTACAATGAAGCCGCCCGCGCTGTGATGCGCGAACATGGTGTTCAGATTGATGATTTAAATTCTGCTGTCGTGGAGTCCGCTTACCGATTCCAAAAGCCTCAGGACGTCCATTTCTATCAAGAGGGTAGCGCTATACTCGCCGATCACGTAGCTGCAAGTATCAAGGCGCCATTAGCCGGTAAGCCGGACAGTTCTAAAGACCTCACCAATTCTTGGTCTTTCTGATTCCAGAACGCTACGGGAACCTTCCATTGCTTGTGCCTTCGCGGGACTTTGTCGCGGTGAAATTGCATTGATGCGCTTCGTAAGTAAGAGTTTGCGCACGAGCTTCTGGGGCAGCGGGCTCTCCCCGAAATCCNNCTCTAGGGGAGCACCGCCCGATTTGCGGCTATTCGCCAATCGGATCGAGATTAAGCGACACCTCGGCTTCGCCCTCGCCTTAACTCAAGATTTTGATAGCAACATCGACAGCAACCTTCAGGAATTCATCAACCTCGTCTTTTTGATTATTGGCCGCAACAATCTGATGCGCGGGTGCAACTGCCGCCGTGAACTCGTGCGTATGCCAATGGCCGAGCTTCGGCAGTCGTGGCAGCGCCGCGCTGTCGGGTCTAGGATAAACCGATACATAGAAATAGGGCTCGTCATAATACTTGTCTCCAGGAGAAAGCCCCGCACCGACGTAGCCGGTGACGTCAGTTTCCCGCGTTGAGAATGAGATCAAAGTCGCGAGATCAAAGTGGTGCGGCCAGCAGCGCACATCCGAGGCTGTCAACCTGCGCTTAATAATTTGTCTTTGGACGCGCGCGAGCAAAAATTCGGCATTGGCGTACCAGACAGCAAGCTCAACCAACGCATCTGCCAAATCCTCGATATCATAGGTGGCGCCATGGGTGACGGCGTGCGCAGGTATCTCATAAGGTGACGGGGCGTCGAGGGCGTGCGCATCGAGGCCTCGCGCGCCGACTTGCTCGCCCAGCCATTGGCGTGCCTGCGCATCTGTGCGGCGGTCAAGGGAGAAAGATTGGATCGTACTCTCGTCGCAATGCAATACGAGCGTGAGACAGGCAATTTTCAAGCTTAGGCACATGCCGCCCTGCATCCGATGGGTCGTAAAGCCGTCGAGAGTGTCGTTCCACCCGAAATTCATGTGGCCGTCGTCTGGCTGCGGTGGAACATAGGCGCGCGCTGACCGCGCGAGCCATTGCACTGCATGATGGGCTTGCAAGCAGGCCACGCTTAGCCGACGTTGGTCAATGCCCCGAAGTGGCCGCCAATCCGATCCACCCATGGCCGCTCTGCTCCTGTCAGGCTTACATTTACGCTGTCATGCTGAGTTGAGATCGGTGATGATGTCGCTCAGGCAAACTTTTTGTGAGACACGTCTGCAGGTGATTTATGGAATTCGAGTCTTAAGACCAAAGATGAATTTCGATGAAACAATAGGCTTGCGAATCGATTAATACAATTGGGAGCATGGGATCATCATGGCCGGAGATGAAAACTGGGTCGACATCGGCTCCACGGAAGAGCTTTCCGGGCTGCCGCTCAGGCGCATCAAGGCAGTGAACCACGAGCTTGCAATATCGCTCAAAGATGGGCAATTCGGCGCGGTTTCGAATACGTGCAACCATGTCGGCGGGCCACTTGGCGAGGGCCGGCTGGATGGCGAATATATCGTCTGCCCCTGGCATAATTGGAAGTTTCACCGCTGCAGCGGCGTCGGCGAGCCCGGTTTCGAGCAGGACCGCGTTCCCGCCTACACGGTGAAGGTCAAGAACGGCCGTGTTCTAGTCAACCTTGCCGCCGGCAGCAAGCGCGCCAAGAGTCAGCACGCACCGCACCCCTTGTCGCGCAAGGTCGAGCATGCAGCGGGACCGTTGCGCGTCGCCGGTATCGCGACGACGGCGATGGACGCCGCAAACCCGCGCTTCTCAGGCTCCGACCATCTGCTTGATCACGCATTGAAAGCCGCCCGCGAGCTTGGCGCCGAGACACGGATGATCAAGCTGAATGATCTCAACTTCCGTGCCTGCGAGGGTTACTACTCAAAGGCCGCACGCGCGTGCACATGGCCCTGCTCGATCACCCAGATGGATGCGACGGACGAAATGGACCAGGTGTATGAGGCTTTGGTGCATTGGGCCGACGCGGTCATCGTTTCATCCCCAATACGGTGGGGAGCGGCGTCATCACTTTATTTCAAGATGGCCGAGCGGCTGAACTGCGTGCAGAACGCTGTCACGATCCGCAATCAGGTTCTTATTCGTAACAAGGTCGCGGGATTCATCATCGTTGGCGGGCAGGACAACATTCAGGCGGTGGCAGGCCAGATGCTCGGTTTCTTCGCCGAACTGGGATTCATCTTCCCGCAGTTTCCGTATATCGCCCACTCGCGCGGCTGGTCGCACGAGGACATGGAACGCAACGTCGAGATCGTGCGCGCTTCCAGGGAGCTTGCCGAAGGCGCGGCTATGCTCACAAAGCGCTGTCTCGATCTCGCAGGTCATCTCATCACCCGCGACCAAGCCCCGGCCTCCATCGAACGCGGTGGCCGTAAGGCACATGCCATCCAGGCCTAATGGCCCCACTTGTCCGTTGACTCGCGCCAGATGCAATTTTTACCCGCTCGCGCCGACGTAGCTCAGCGGGTAAAGTAGCGCAGCCGCACTATGCCACCGTTCCGTAACCTAAATTTGCTCCGCCACATACAGGGCATTCCCTGTCCTCGGTTTTCCGATGAGCGAGATTGTACACATTGGTACGCCGCACCACAGATTGACCATCCTCAAAATCGGTTACACTTATCCAACGTGTCAACAGAGGTGGCTCGGTTTGT
>PLUZ01000337.1 GCA_003162995.1 Methylocapsa sp.
AGGGTTCCGGCGATGAGCTTTCGGCTGCGGAATAGCGCCAGGAAGGCCGCCTGCGCATCGTGGGCGATCCGCAGCAACTGCGGGATCTGGCGCGGGTCCCGCAAAATCGATCCCGCGATCGCACCATACGCAAGCGAGCCATCGGATTTCAGCGCCACCAGGGCAGCGTGCGGCAGCCGCCTGTGCGCCGGGTCCACTACGACGCGAAATGCCGCAAAGGGGAGATTGTGGGCCGCGGCGACCCGCGCTGCAATGTGGGATTCCATATCGGCAGCATGCGCCCCCGTTTTCCTATGCAGGGCGTGCTTTTCTTCTTGGCCAGCCAACGGCGAATCGATCCCTGCGATATCGGTGATCGTGGCGCCGCCGAGCGCATTGGATAGCCGCTTCGACCAAACCGGATCGCCGTCATAGCGCGTACCGTCCTCCGCGATGATGGTGCGGGCGATCAGCTTCGAGCCCGGCGCAAGACCTGGCGCCAACCCGCCAGCGACGCCAAAACTGAGGATGGCTGCTGGCTTTCGCGCGACAATCGCTTCCAAGGCAGCCGCAAGACCCGCGGCGTCACCGCCCCCCGCGATCGCGAGAACGCGCGGCCCAGCGACAATCCTCGCTTCCGTCCTAAGGCCGGTGACGGCGATGACCCGCAAACCGGTCACATTCCCACCAGGACCGGATGCCGGTTGCCCCTTTTGAGATTGCGGTAGCGCGCCATCGCCCAAAGCGGGAAATATTTCGCGTAGCCGTGATAGCGCAGAAAAAAGACCCGGGGAAAGCCCGTCGCGGTAAAACGCTCTTCCTTCCAAAATCCATCCTCCGCCTGGGTCCGCGCGAGATAGCGCACCCCCAAAGTGACCGCATTGTCTTCGACGACACCGGCGGCCATCAACCCAAGCAAAGCCCATGCCGTTTGCGATGGCGTGCTCGGTGCCGGACAGTAGCCTGCACAATCCAAAGCGTAACTCTCCCCCCCTTCGCCCCAGCCGCCGTCTTTGTTCTGGATAGTTTTCAGCCAGGCAACAGCTTTTTGCACTTCCGCGCTTCGCGGATCGCGCTGCACAGCATTCAATGCGCAAAGCACAGACCAAGTTCCATAGATGTAATTCATTCCCCAGCGGCCGAACCAGCTGCCGTCATTCTCCTGCGTGCGCAGGAGATAATCGACGCCGCGCGCGACCACGGGATTGCCCGACGGAACCTCTCCAAGCTGGCCCAGCATGGAAAGACAGCGGGCCGTGACATCCGCCGTCGGCGGATCGAGCAAGGCACCGTGATCGGCGAACGGGATATAGTTCAAATAATCATAGTCATTATCGGAATCGAAGGCACCCCAGCCGCCGTTGGCGCTTTGCAGACCTTCGATCCATTCGCGCGCCCGCGCGATCGCGGTCTTGTACTCTGATCCTCGGTCATCAGGTCCCTGGCCTACCGCGCGGTCCATCGCCATCGCGACGACAGCGGTGTCGTCGACGTCGGGATAATAGGCGTTGGCATATTGAAAGGCCCAGCCGCCCGGCCGCACATGCGGCTTACGCACGGCCCAATCCCCGGCAACATCGGTAATTTGCAGGGGTTCGAGCCAGGCTAGCCCGGCGCGCACAGGCGGCGCCGAGGCTTCCCCGCCAGCTTCCATCAGCGCGTGCGCGGCAAGCCCCGTGTCCCACACCGGCGAGACGCAGGGCTGGCAATACGCCTCGTCTTCCCGGATAACGAGCAGTCTATCGATCGCTTTCATCACCTGGACCATCCGGGGATCTTGCCGTCCATAGCCCAGCGTGTCGAACATGATCGCCGAGTAGGCCATCGCCGGATAAATCGCGCCGAGCCCATCCTCGCCGTTCAATCGCTCTTCGACGAAGGCAACCGCTCTATCAATGGCCCGCTTGCGCAAGCCCTTCGGAAAATAGGGCTCCGACCAGCGCAATAGCTGGTCCAGCGCACCAAACAGCGTGGTCCATGGAAATTTTTGCTGCGGCGCGCCTGGCCAATGGCGCACCCTATCCGGCGGTTCGACAAAGAGTTCCGCAATGCTGACATTGCGCGGGTTTTTGGCGCGCGGCTTGAGCGCGTTCACCACCACGAGCGGCGTGATAACCGTGCGGCTCCAGTAGGAGACTTTCGTCATATGGAAAGGAAACCAGCGCGGCAGAAGCAAGATCTCAACCGGCATGACCGGCACGCCGCGCCAGGGCAGCGCGCCGAAAAGCGCCAGCAGCGACCGCGTGAAAACATTGGCGTTCGCCGCCCCGCCATGCGCGAGGATCGCCGCACGGGCGCGCCGCATATGATCCGCCTCCGGGCTGTCGCCAACCGCCTTCAGCGCGAAATAGGCCTTGACGCTGCTGCTGATGTTGAAGGCGCCATCAGTGAACAGTGGCCAGCCATCATGCGCCGCCTGTTGGCGCCGGATAAAGGTTGCGATCTTGCCTTCAAGCTCGGCGTCGGCAGGCTGCCCAAGAAAGTGGTGAAAAAGAATATATTCCGCCGGGATCGAAACATCGGCTTCGAGTTCGAAGACGAAATGCCCATCCGCACGCTGCGTGGCCAACAGCGCTTGCGTTGCTCGAGAGACAGCTGCTTCGATTTGGGCGAGTTCCGGGTTTGCCGTGGCGGCACCCTCCGTGACGACATCCATGTCTTCCACCGAGCCTCCTTTCTACTGTGATGCCACGATCATTGCGGCCGCGCGATGGCCGGACCGGACGGCTCCTTCGATGGTCCCGGGCAAACCGGTCGCGGTCCAATCCCCCGCGAGCAGCAGATTGGCGTAAACTGTTCCGGTGCCGGGACGGCGCGCGTTTTCTGCAACCGTTGCAGCGAACGTCGCCCGCTTTTCCTTAATGATCTGCCATGGCGGGAGCGACTTTTCAATCTGTGTCACTTTTGCCACTTCTGCCCAAATCCGTTCGGCGAGGTCTTCGCGCGCGACATCGAGGAGGCGGTCGGCGCCGCTGATCGTGACCGAAAACTTGTCCGGAAACGCGAACAGCCATTCGATGGTGCCATTCACAATGCCCATGAGGGGCGGGAAATCGGGAGGCGGCACGATGTTAAAATGCGCATTGACGATTGCGCTCGTGGTTTTCGGTGTTTGCAGCCCCGGTACAAGGCTCTCCGCGGCTGCGGGCGGCACCGCGAGGATGAGTGTGTCCGCCGCGCCGAGCGGCAGCACCTCAGCGCCGAAATCGAGGGCGGTGGCGCGGCCCTCGGCAAAAGCGATGGCGCGCAGCCGGTGCTCGAAATGGATCTTGGCGCCACGCTGGACAAGATATGCCAAGGCCGGATCGATGAAGGCCGCCGACAGGCCATGGCGGGCAACCAAAGGACGGCAGGCGCGCCCTCCCTTGGCAAGGGTTTCCCGCACCACGGCGGCGGCAAGTTGAGATGAGCCTTCGCCCGGCTCGGTATTCAAGGCGGCGAGAAAAAACGGCCGCCACAGCCGCTCGTAGAGCAATCCGTCACAGCGCATCAACGTGCTTATCGGGGCGTCCTTGCCAGGGACAAGAAGACGCAGGAGATGAAGATAATCGCGCGGGCGCGTGTCCGGCACCCGCCGCGAGCCTGAGAAAATCCACCAAGGCAACGGCCCGTCATTCGGGCGCAACCGCCATCGCTTCCTGGTTGCAAGATCGAAGAAAGCAAAATCCGCTTGCGCTGGCCCCGCCAGTTGATCCTCGGCCCCGATCGCCGCAAGGAAAGCCCGCGCATCGCAATTCCCCGACAGAAGCAAATGATTGCCATTGTCAATCATCAGCCCGAGCGCCGGGTCGTAATAGGACCGGCAGCGCCCGCCGGCCTGGCGGGCGGCCTCGTGCAGCACAATGTTGCGCGGCCCGCCCGCGAGGCGCACTGCCGCCGCGAGCCCGGCAAGACCAGCGCCGACGACATGGACAACGGGCTTCCCCACTAGAGCGCTTCCCTATCAGATGGACTCATCTGATCGAAAAGGCATCGCTCAGATTCAAAGAGTTGGAGCATGTCAGAATCGAAAAAGTCGAGCAACT
>PLUZ01000390.1 GCA_003162995.1 Methylocapsa sp.
ATTCAGATGGGAAAATGCTCTAAGTTCGAATAATTCCCGCCACCAACTGCGGTCGTCGCCAAATATTGACGCTCGATACCGCTCGCTCCGTTATCGAGGAACCATGGGCTAAGGATAGTTATGATTGCAGGTGGATAAGGTCCATGGCCTCGATTGTCTTGGCGGCAATCGAGGCGGAACGGCTGGCTTGCACGGCATTCAGGGCAGCAGGGCAGGGGTGACTCTTCAATCCATTCGCGGCCGTGTTTAGCGCTCGGACGCGCCTTCAAGCCAAGCACGCGGACGCGACGTCTCCGATATCGCGATGCTCAAGGCAGCGCGCCGTACGACTGTCTCGCTTATGGAATTATTATTCATTCACCAGACGATCTAACTTTGGCCGGCGCTCAACGATCTAAGAAGTGCGCACTGGCGTCACAAGAAAGTAGTCATATCGCTTTACACTCTGACAGTCCCACATGCGATAGACGCACAACGAGCCCCGGTGCATTTAAGCAGCTGCGGGGCTCTAGCTTCGCCTTTGCGAAGCGATCTGTGATTTGTGCAGAGTTTAATGCGAACTCACACACGCTTGGCCTTCGCGAATGCTACCGCATGATGAGATCAAATTGTCGGCGGAGGCGTTTCGGCCTGGCATTTTAGGCTTTCGCGCCACCGTGACCCCGCGCCTGTCGGGGTCTGTCACATTGGCCCGGTGGAGTCATCGCTTCTCCCTTGCAGTGGAACCGATGGGTTATCGAAAGAAAGCGCCTTCTGCTTCCAACTGGCTCTTGCGAGCAACGGTGGGAGCATGTGAATGATCCGCTTCATTCGCGTATGTGTCAATTTTTTTTCACCATATTTTATGGCAACATTGTCGCACGTTAGTGCGCAGGGTCTGTTGATCTTGCCGGTAGACGTGAGCCTGGCGCAAATGAGCAGCAGCGGCCACTGAGCGCCTGAGATTATCCAGCACATGCGGCCGAACGTGACAGTTGATTTTCTTGGCGCAAGATGAACCGGGTTGCGTTCATAAGTACTTGAATTAACTACTGTATATTCAAAACTAAAAAACTTATTCTTCGTCGATGGCGCGTGGATTTTTGTTGGCGCTCGCCACGCGAGCGGCCTTTGCGTCCCCCTTATTGGGCGTCGCTTGCCGAGCGATGCGCCTTGACGGCCGAACTATCGATCATCGTGAGCGTCAAGGGATAGCCGCCCATTGCGCATCGTTAAGCCAGAAATTGTCCGCCACGAATCAAGCCCTCCTGATAAGCTTGAATCACGAAGCGATGCTTGTTTCAATTGGGTACAGACCCTATTCCCTTTCCAGCCGCGCATGATAACCGTGCCGGGAGCGATTCCTGGCGTCTTGCTCCTGCAGCTAGGTCAGCTTCGAAAGTAGCTTATCAACGTTCTAGATCGGGACAATGGGTGTCTTCGTTTGCGTCATTTTCCGTAATGTCTGTACATCGATGTTCAGATGCGCGGCGACGAGTTCATGCGGAACATTGTTCATCCATGATGCCAGCGAGATGTCGGCATATTGTGGGGTTGTGAAAACCTCCAAGAAGCGGAGCGTGTCCTTGCCGACGTTCTCGATATAATGTCCAATCGACTGCGGCACATAGCCGACGTCGCTCGGATGGAATTCGACCGTATTGTTTCTCCCTTCGCCGTGGAAGACCCCCATGCGGGCTGTGCCACTGATGTAATATTGCCATTCGTCAGAGGTCGGATGCCAATGCAATTCGCGCAGCCCGCCCGGCGCGACCTCCACCAGAGCCGCCGCCATGGTGGTCGCCTTGAAGTTTTGCGAATCGGCGATGCGCACCGAGCCCCCGGCCGACTGGAAGACCGGCTTCTGATCTCCAAGTGAGAACGCATAGGGGTTCGGCACGAAGGGTTGCTTGCTTTGCGCGAGATCGTCAGCGAGGCTACCCGGAACCGGCGCATTAAAGATCCAAAGATCCTTCTTGGGAGTATTGTCGAAGGTGGAAGCAGGAACGCCGAAGTTTTTGGCAAGAACCTCTTTTGGCGTGTGATTGAACCAGTCGGTTATGAGGAACGTGCTGTCCTCGGAGAAATTGCCGTCGTTGAACACCAGTATGAATTCACATCCGTCCGGGCCGAGGCCCTGGATTGAATGCGGCACGCCGCCGGGGAAAAACCAAAGATCGCCTTCCTTGACGTCGGAGATAAATTTTTGCGCGCTTGAATCAACAGCTGTAATTCTTCCGCTACCGTAGGTCACAAAGGCCCACTCGGCTGGCACGTGCCAATGCAGCTCGCGGACGGCGCCCGCGGGAAGGCGCATGTTGACCCCGGCCATGGCCTTCGAGATCGGGAAATTCCGGACCGTGACCTCTCGCGCCCAACCAGCGTCCGTATGCCGGTTGTGAACCTGCGAAAACGAGTGTCTCAGCGTGCCGAGATTGCCATTGTCAGTCGGCAGCGACTGCCAATCATAGGGATTGATCGCTTCCTGCGCCGGGTCATGCGGGCCGGGGTCGCTTATAGCGGCGGCTGAATAAGTCTCGGCTGAAGAGCCGCTGATCACGGCTGCGGCCGCAAGGCTACCGGCCGCGCTCGTCGCCAAAATATTGCGCCGCGAATATAACGTCATCTTTTTCTCCATTCCCTATCTTATCACTGTAGCCCGTCGAGACTGCAATCGCGCTGCATTGTCAATCGTGCTTATTGTCTTTTCACTTGTGAATGCCGAAGGTACTGATTAGCGTTATCGCTTTTACCGATAAGCCCGGTTGATGCTCGATCTCGTATTTTTGCAAACTTTCCTTATTGTTACGGAGGTCAATGACTTTTCCGGAACGAGCCGGCCGTGAGCGACTATGTCCCAAACTCGAAAAGTTGGTTGGCCATCGGCTTTTTGTGCGCGACACTCTTTCCGTGGCCTTAACCATTTGGTTTGGTAGCGACGCGCCGAGCCTTCTGGAACCGCACGCCCGGCTCTCCACCATTTTCGGCGATGAACACGACGCCGGCGGCGCCGGTCGCATCTTGGATGAGGCGACGATCTGGCTTGAGGCCAGGGACGCGACGAAACTGAAGGGGTGATCGTTCTCGGAGGAAAAGGGCGACGCATTGGCGCGCCGCCAAGGTCCAGAGCTGGGAGGAAATGTGCTCTGTCACTTAAACGAATAGTCCATGAAGGGTTACGATGTCAGTGCGCAAACGCACATGGACCATAGCAAAAGGTGAAAAGCGGCTGGCGGGGCCGGATTGGATCGGCGGCAGCGAGTCCGTGTAATTGAGGGAGGCCGCCGTTAGAGCTCTCTCAACTCCGGTCGGAGAGCATCAAGTCTAATTTAGCTAATTCCTTGAGAAGGAAATTGCCATACGGTAACCGCCCAACAAATGCCTCCGTGCGCTCGGGTGCCTGACCCCACGCAATAAAGAGCACCGCTAGCACCAACAGCAGCACGGCAAGCAAAACGGATGCGAGCCCGGCTATAACCGCAATCGCGAGGGTAATTCCTCGTTTAGTTTTTCCGCTCAAAGCCATTATCGTCCCTCCCAGGCACAGCGAAAATCTAGCACAGTTACCGATTTCGGCCAGCACCTTAAAGCGATCCACCTGCCGCATCTGATGTACTTCTTCATTGGCGCGAAGAAACAAACAAGACGGCTGGCAAGCCGCGCCCTACACGCGAACTGCGCCTCGCTCCTGGTCGGAAAAGATCGCAGCGCCCGGGCGCGGCAATCGCCCATCGAGTCGGCAGCTCTTGAGGTGCATGATTGCGCCGTGGGTAGTGTCCTAGTTTGAGGGTTCTGGCTCTTCGATGAGGTACAACAGTCGATCTAGCCAGTTGTTCGGGGTATAGCAGTACGGATTGCGTTCGACTGTCTTAGTGACGTGACATCTCTTGTCTGTCAGGTTCCAGTCATATCCGTGCACCTTCATACAGGTCTGCATATAATC
>PLUZ01000222.1 GCA_003162995.1 Methylocapsa sp.
AGGCGATCGCCCAGATCAACCTGACCTATCGCAACCGCATTATGGTCCCCGCGCAGTCGCTCCTAATGTCCGATTACTTCACGCTGGGTACGACGATCCCGCACGGCCTGCCTTCCCAGGTTTGCCCATTCGACCCCGAAGGCGGTGAATATCTGGCGTTTCTGGGGCGCATCTCGCCTGAAAAGCGTCCCGATCGCGCCATTGAAATCGCCAAGCGGTCGGGCGTTCCCTTGAAAATAGCGGCCAAGGTGGACGATGCCGACCTCACCTATTTCAAAGCTGAGATCGAGCCCCTCCTCGAGCATCCGCTTATCGAATTCCTTGGCGAAATTGACGAGAGGCAGAAGTGCGAATTCCTTGGCAAGGCGCGAGCGCTCTTGTTTCCGATCGACTGGCCGGAGCCCTTCGGGCTGGTGATGATCGAAGCCATGTCGGCGGGAACGCCGGTCATCGCCTGGCGCAAGGGGTCGGTCGCCGAGGTGGTCACGGATCGCGTTAGCGGCGTGATCGTCGAGTCGATTGAGGCCGCCGTCGCCGCCACCAAAGAAAGCGCAATGATGAGTCGCGCCGCGGTTCGAGCCGAATTCGAGATGCGCTTCACCGTGGAGCGGATGGCGCGCGCCTATCTCGACGCATATCGTTCGCTCTTGGCGCGAGCCCCGACTATAACTGACTTCGCGACGTCGGCGAAAGCGCTCATGCCAACGGCTCGGGAGCATGTCGCTCTGCGGACCGCGGGCGTCGATTCGCCCGCGAACCAGGCATCAGGTTAGACTCTCAGCCGACCGCTGGATCTGGCGGCCGGCTGAATTCTATCTCGTGGCGCACATACATCGGAGGCGACATGCATGAGGCCGAGCGCGGCGTCGACCACGTCATGGACGCGGCGATAGAATTGCCGCAGCATTATATCGAAACCGAGACGTCCCTCGTTCAGCGTGCGCTGCGGAGTCTGAAACACGAGGACGCTTTCGCGGTTTTCGACGATTATGGCGACATTGGCGTCGGCAGGGCGGGCCCCGAAGGAGTCTATTTCAACGACACCCGTTTCCTCTCCTGGTACGAACTCCGGTTCGAGGGGATGCGGCCGCTCCTCTTGAGCTCTGACGTTCAGGACGACAATGCGGCGCTCTCGGTCGATCTCGCCAATCCCGACGTTCACGCCGATGATGGCATATCGCTGCCGCGGGGTACGATTGCATTCGAACGCACCAAGTTCTTGTGGCAGGCCGTCTGCTACGAGCGGATTGGCTTTCGCAACTATGCCGACAGCCACAGACGCTTTCGCGTCGACATTTGTTTCAGTGCCGATTTTCGTGATCTGTTCGAGGTGCGCGGTGAAACACGCGCCAAACGCGGCAAAGTCTCTGCCCTCATCACCAAGGCGGGCGTCGAGTTTCATTACGAAGGGCTCGACAATCTGAAACGCAAGACCGAGCTGCGGTTCTCGCCAGAGCCGGTTCAACTCGAAACAAACCGGGCGACTTTCGAATTCGATCTAGCTCCCAAAGAACGCGGATCACTCTTCGTCTCGGTTCTCTGCCAAGATAGAAATCAGCCGCATTGCCTGGATTTTCAGAAAGCCTTCAGGGCCCGGCGGCGCGACATCCGCGCGACGACGAGCAATATCGCGGCCGTCGCGAGCTCGAACGACGTTTTCAACGAAGTCTGCCGCCGATCGACATCCGATCTCTACATGCTGATCTCGCGAACCGCGCACGGGCTTTATCCTTATGCGGGCGTTCCCTGGTACAGCACGCCTTTCGGGCGCGACGGGATCATCACGGCGATGCTTTTGTTGTGGCTCGATCCGGCGGTCGCCAAGGGCGTACTTCATTATCTTGCCGCAACCCAGTCCAAAACCTTCGACGCTTTCGCCGACGCGGAGCCGGGCAAGATTTTGCATGAGACCAGAAATGGCGAAATGGCGCTTCTCGGCGAAGTGCCGTTCCGCCTCTACTACGGAACTGTCGACGCCACGCCGCTCTTCGTCATGCTGGCGGGAATGTATGTCGAGCGGACCGGGGACATGGAGACGCTCAAAGCGATCTGGCCGAACATCAAGGCAGCTCTCCACTGGATTGAGACGTATGGCGACAAGGATGGCGACGGCTTCGTCGAATACGCGCGGCAAACTGATGCCGGCCTCGTCAACCAAGGCTGGAAAGATTCCTATGATTCGATTTTTCATGCCGACGGCGCTCTGGCGCAGGGGCCGGTCGCTCTTTGCGAGGTGCAGGGTTATGTCTTCAACGCCAAGACCCATGCCAGCAAGCTCGCGAATCGCCTCGGCGAGTTTGATCTCGGAAATAAACTGCGCGCCGATGCGCAAACTCTGCAAGCAAATTTCGAGGCCGCGTTTTGGTGCGAAGACCTTGGCGCCTATGCCTTGGCGCTCGATGGCCGCAAACAGCCATGCCGGGTCAGGACGTCGAATTCCGGCCATGCCTTATTCAGCGGAATCGCCTCCCCGGAGCGCGCCACCCGCGTTGCACAAACGCTTCTGAGCAGAGATTCGTTTAGCGGCTGGGGGATCAGAACCGTCGCCAGCGGCGAAGCGCGATACAACCCAATTTCCTATCATAACGGCTCTATCTGGCCACATGACAATGCAATCATCGCGCTTGGCTTCTCCCGCTACGGCTTGGCCAAAGAAGCCGCGCAAGTCTTCACGGCCATCTTCGAGGCTGCTTGCCATCAGGAGCTGCGCCGCTTGCCTGAATTGTTTTGTGGCTTCATTCGCAAGCCGCACCGTGGGCCGACGGCCTATCCCGTCGCTTGCGCGCCACAAGCCTGGGCCGCCGCGGCGCCCTTTGCTTTTCTTGGGGCCTGTCTCGGCATGGACCTTTGCCATGAAACCGATTCAATCCGCTTCCTCGATCCCATCATGCCGGATTTTCTGGACTTCGTGGACCTCAGTCATTTGAGCCTACGCGATTCACGCGTCGATCTCAAATTCCATCGCCATGGACCAGACGTGACCCTGAATTTGTTGAGCAAGCGGGGCGAGGCGAAAGTCATGCTGGTCAAGTAACCCTGAAGCCGGCTTTGTCACATTACCATACTGAGCACGCAGCAAATCTGCTGGCACGTTGGGCTCACGCCGCGGCGACGACTTCACGCGACGTCAGCATCGCCGATGTCCTGAAGGCTCGGTGCGTTCTTGCCGATGTGATACCGCTTCCATATGGCGAGGTCTGGCATTTGGGCAGTAGGAGGCGGTAGAAGGCTGGTTCGTGAAGCTACCGAGCGGGTTTCCTTCTGATGCCATTGTCTTCATCAGAGCACCGGCGAGGGCGTTGTCACGTTATCGAAAGAAGAACGCGAGAAGGCTCTGTAGTTGCCAAATAGAGCACGTAACGGCTCTGTCACGTTGCCAAATATAGCGCGTAATAAATCTCCTGGCACGTCAGGCTCACACCGCAGCGACGACTTCACGCCATGTCTGCATGGCCGATGCTCGGAAGGCTCGGTGCGTTTTTGCTGAGGTGAGATGGCGCTGGACGTTGAAAGTATTATAGGCTGCCGCATGCACTGAGAGAAATCTTTGCGCGGATCCCACGCTTTTGAAACCTTGCATCTTCGTCTCCCTTCGTCGGGTGGACTGATGCGAATTCTCCGCTCGATTGTTGCGCCATCGGCCGCGTTCATGGCGTTTTGCGATCCCAAGATGACCGGCTGCAGCAGCATAAGATCTCAGCTCATCTGTGATGAGCTTGTCTGGGACAAAGCCATATTTCTTCAAAAGCCTCTGCATGAGTTTCAGCGCGGCGCGCTTGTTCCTTTTCGTCTGGACCAGCACATCGAGGACCTCGCCCTCGGCGTCGAAGGCTCGCCACAGATAGACCGTGCGAGCATTGACACGTTAACGAACAAATGGGCCAGCATATGTGATAACAGTTCAGGCCATGAAGCCCATTTCCTATGCCCGCCACCGATTTCCGCCAAAGGTCATCCGGCACGCTGTCTGGCTCTACCTCCGGTTCACCTTGAGCTGCCGGGATGTCGAGGAACTCCTGGCTGAGCGCGGACTGACGGTTAGCAATGAGTCGATCCGTCGGTGGGTTCTCAAATACGGGCCGGTCATTGCCAAGAACCTACGTAGAAGCCGGCCTAAACCCCACACTCGGTGGCATCTCGATGAAATGGTGGTCTCAATCGCTGGACGGCAAATGTACATGTGGCGTGCTGTCGACAGCGAAGGTGAGGTTCTCGAGATCCTGGTCCAGCCCCACCGCGACAAAGCCGCGGCGGTGCGGCTGCTACGGAAATTCCGTCGACGTCAGGGCTTCGTTCCTGCGGTAATCGTCACCGACAAACTAAGATCCTATGGAGCGGCACTTCGCGAAATTGGCTTCTCGGGATTGCACGAGCAAGGACTGCGCGCCAACAATCGCGCGGAGAATTCGCATCAGCCGCTTCGACGACGCGAACGAAAGATGCAAGGCTTCAAATCAACCAAATCAGCTCAGCGCTTTGTTTCCGTCCACGCGGCCGTTTACAACACGTTCAACGTGCAACGACATTTGATCAGCCGGCGGATCCAGAGACAATTTCGGACCGCAGCGCATAATTCTTGGAGCGATGCGACAGTTGCGGCCGCATAAATTGANNGTCAGGTTTCTTGTCGCCTGCTCGTTAACCTGTCAATGCCCGAGCAGGGTTTGGTCGAATTCCCCGAAGGCTTCGTGACCGCTCTTACGCGGAATCGTGTCATCAGGTTTTTTAGCATGAAGAACGTCAAAGGCGAAACTATCAGGCGACAACCTGCTTGACATTCCCTGATCTCACCAGGTAAGGCGCAATCCGACGGAGAAGAAGATTGACTGAGCTTCTGGGATTTCCTGGTACTAAGCGGGTTGGTATCTTCGTATTCGACGGGTTCGAACCGATCGATGTATGGGGTTTCGCCGAGGCGTTCACGATCTCGCGTTTTCTGGGAACCGGTTACGCTGCCGCCCCGCCTTATCCATTCGAGGTCGTCCTGATCGCGAAAGTTCTCGACAAGGTGAAGAGCGCCAACGGCCCGCACGCGATGCCCGATTACACCTGCGCACAGGCGCTAGTGGAGCAGTACGACGTTCTTATGGTGCCAGGCGGCGGTGGCACACGGCCTCTGATCAATGACTTGGACGTGCTCCACTGGTTGCGCGAGATGGACGCAAAAATCGGCGTTATGGCCTCGGTGTGCACCGGCGCGGCGTTGCTGGCCAAGGCCGGGCTGCTCGACGGTAAACCGGCCGCTACCAATCACGGGTCCTTCGGCTGGGTGGTGCAACAGGGACCGCGCGTCCTGTGGGACAGCGTTTCGCGCTGGGTCGACGCCGGCAAGTACGTAACCTCCGCCGGAGTCTCCGCCGGCACAGACCTAGGCTTTTACCTGGTCTCGAGGCTCGCGGGTCGCGCCGTTGCTGAGGAAGCGGTACAAGCGGCCGAGTACGACTGGCACCGCGATCCGCAGGCGGCAATTTTCTATCCACAGCAAGCCGAGGTCCCCCTGAATTAGTGCAACGCTGTCGGTTAGCACTTTTGTCAGATGGCAGCTAATGAGGGTCTTCGTCACATTCTGTGGAGCAGTGGTGGTTCGAGCGGCAGCATTCTTGTCGGCATGCCGTTAAAGTGGGTCTTCTTCACTCTCGGTGCAAACTTTAGCCCTGCAGCGGCATCGTCCGTGCGCGAAGGAGGTCAACGCCGGCACGGCCATACATNNCGTCTGACCATTGCTCCAGGGTGATCCGCCCCCATTGAACTGGTCCACCCTGAGGTATGTCTTTGGACATGAAGAGGAGGACCGCAATGCCGAGAAAGCGCCACAAGCCTGAGGAGATCGTCGCCAAACTGCGACGGGTAGATGTTTTGGTTTCACAGGGACAGTCAGTTGCGGACGCCGTTCGCGGGATCGGCGTTACCGAGGTCACTTACTATAGGTGGCGTCAGGAGTTCGGTGGACTGAAGACGGATCAGGGTAACCGTCCGGTTAGAACCGCGTTTAGGCTGGGCGCGACCTTGTTGCATGGAGGCT
>PLUZ01000055.1 GCA_003162995.1 Methylocapsa sp.
GTTGAGCAGATACTCGTTTGAGTGACCGCGCCAAGGCGAACGGTGTTAGGCTTGACCCGTAAGCCGAACTGACGGCATGAGGGAAGACAGCGACTGTGAAAATATTGAAAATATATTGTGATACTGCTACTCTCTTTCACAATGTTAAGCGGCATGAGAACAAAACAAAATCCGCCCGCGAACTCGCAGCGCTAGAGGAGTTATTGAAACTGCGGGAATCGGGGAAGTGTCTGATGTTCCGCTCCCGGGTTGTCTGGACGGAATTGGAGAGAACTAATGCTACAGAGCAGCGGATTAAGCTGCAAGCCGATTACGAAGCCTTAGACCAAATCCCCCAAGACGAACTCCCCCTAGGGTCCTTCAACATAACAGACCACATGGGAGGATGTATTAGCAACCCTATCGTCTCAGACTATTTGGACGAAGCTCTTTACAGGGAGCTTTTACAGCGAGGTCTTTCCGACAAAGATGCTCACCATATTACGCACGCTGTCTCNNTCGAAGATAAATTTCCCCGCGTCAAAATACGACTGCCGTCCGAGCTTCTCGCAGAACTCTCGGGCGCAGCTACAACGTGAGTGTGGCGACGATTTCGAGGCAGGCTACATAAAGGAAAGCGGCGTGTCTCTGGTGATCATCAGCATTTGTTTGGGCATCGGCGGATGGCGTCCGTTGAAGGTGGCGGCATGAGCGGCATTATCTCGGATGTCATAACGCCGCTAGGAATCGCGGCGGCGGGGGCCGCTGTTGGGTNNTCCGCACCTCCTTTTTGAGTTTTCCGATCTTCCAGAGCATGAAAATTTAGGGGCAGTTGGGTTTAGAAATTTACAAAGTAAACTTGAGCTTCTGATTTCCGGCACAATTCGCAATGTCGGAACCGCCCTAGCGATAGACATAAAGCTCGACATTTATCATTTTAGAAGCAGCAAAGCGCCGCCAGTCCATGAAATTTCGGGCATTCACGTATCGGAGGCACTCCAAAAAGGCGAAGCCTTGCAGTGGAGAAAATCAATTCGGCTAGCCGACCTTACAGTCGATGGCCCAAACTATAAATCTGGCACCACCGGCATTTTTTCAGACGACACGAGCACCAAATATTGTCACTACCATGTAGTTCTTTCTTGTAAAAACCCGCTCGGAGAGGAGTTTTCAACGATCTATTGCATGGAAAAAACCGTTGAGAACAACGCCTTTAAGGGCAACAAAATGGTGTTCATCCGCCAATTGGGAAAATATGAACCGATGGCACAATTCCCGGCAGAATGGCGAGCTGAGATCAAAGCCAGAGAGCTATTATCCATTTCGTCGTCGAGCCGTTCCTGAGACGCAAAGCCGTTCCATATTGCCGCTTACGCGATTTCGAGACTTGCGCATGCATGTTGACGCGCCTCGACCCGCGACCTCTTGAACACGCTAGCGACGATCGCCGGCAAGGGCGCAGGCTTTCGTTCCCTCAATGACACATGGGCAGACACGACGACGCCGCACGGACGCCTAATGCTGACCGTGCTAGGCGGACTGGCGGAGTTCGAACGCGAGTTGATCCGCGCCAGAACGGGCGAAGGTCGCGAGCGCGCAAACGCGCGGGGCGTGAAGATGGGGCGCCGGCCGAAGCTCACAGATCACCAGAAGCGTGAGGCGCTCAAACGCCGCGACGCAGGCGAGCCCATGCGCGAAATTGCGCGCACGTACAACGTCTCCCACAGCACAATTTCGAGACTTGCGCCCGGGCCGTTCGATGCCTTCGGCGCGAAGGGTTAAACGCCTGATGCCGATCCGCCCTCAGTACAAATGGCTTTATCCTATCGATTGGCTTCAACTCTCGGCGATGATCAGGTTCGAACGAGCGAAAGGCCGGTGCGAGGAATGCGGTCGGCCGCATGGCCGCGAGATCCGCCATTTAGGTGACGGCCGGTGGTGGGACGAGGAAGACCGGACGTGGCGCAATGGGCGTGGACGCCCTTTGCCGCGCCTTGCTCTCATTGGCGACGGCGCCGTCGTTCGAATAACAAAGGTGGTGCTGGCGACCGCTCACCTTGATCATGATCCCACCAATAATCGGCCCAAAAATCTTAAAGCCCTTTGCCAGCGCTGCCATATGATCCATGACCGCGATGAGCACCGCCGCCGACGCTGGCTCACGCTGCGGATGCGCAAGGCAATCGGAGACCTATTTCTGGGTCTTTACCGCTCGTAGCCTCTGAAGGTGATATTATCAGATAACCGGATAAGCTTGCGCGCCGTTTTGAGTCTGATTAACAATCCCTCGGAGACGTGGCGAGGATCACCATGCCTGTCAGCTTGAACGACTTACGGGACGCCTTCGAATTCGTCTGCGCCGGCGGCGGGGGCGAGCATCAGGCCTTTCTGTGCAAGCAGTCGGGCAAGCTCTATTATCATTCCGAGCTCTGCGACGACTTGGACATATTGCCGGATGACGTCGACGACAGCGAGAAATTCCTCCAAATACCCGACAAGAGAGATCTCGATCTCGGCAAGCCGCTCGGGTTGGACTTCGCCTGCCAATTTCTGCCCGACGACTTAAACGACGTTCGACAATTTTTCAGCAGAAGGGGCGCCTACGCCCGATTCAAGGATCTGTTGGATCGAAGGGGCGCGCTCGATCAATGGTACGATTTCGAGGCAAAAGCCGAGGAAAGAGCACTGAGGATGTGGTGCGATCTTAATTCAATAGAGGTCAGCGACGAATAGCGGCGCCTCCTTGCTAAAGCCTGATCGTCTCGACCTCGCCCTGCGGGAGCGGCTCCTTGGTGCGGTCATAGAGCTTGATGGCGCGAGGGCTTTCGTGCGCCGCCATCGACATACGATATTATTCCTTTCGGAATTATTCCTTTTGGAGCTTACGACCGGTAAAGACCTAGAAACAGGTCTCCGATTGGCTCTGTCACGTTGCCAAATATAGCGCGTAACAAATCTCCTGGCACGTCAGGCTCACGCCGCAGCGACGACTTCACGCCACGTCTGCATGGCCGATGCCCGGAAGGCTCGGTGAGTTCTTGCTGAGGTGAGATGGCGCTGGACGTTGTAGTATTATAGGCTGCCGCATGCACTGAGAAAAATCTTTGTGCGGATCCCACGCTCTTGAACCCTTGCATCTTCCTCTCCCTTCGTCGGGTCGGCTGATGCGAATTCTC
>PLUZ01000418.1 GCA_003162995.1 Methylocapsa sp.
GCATCGAGCGAGACGAAAGGCTCGTCGAGGAGGAGAAGATCGGGCTTGACCGCGAAGGCCCGGGCGATCGCCACGCGGCGGGCAAGCCCAAGCGATAATTCGCCGGGAAAATGATCGAGATGCCGGGATAAACGCAAGGCCGCGACGATCTCGGCGAGATCGTTGTCACTTGAAGTTCCAACGAGGCGCAGGTTTTGCGCGACGCTCCGCCACGGCAATAGCCGCGGCTCTTGGAAAACCATGCCGATCTTGTGCTCTCTTGGCAAGACGAGCCGGCCTTCGAAATCGGCGTCAAGGCCCGAGACGATCCGCAAAAGCGTTGTCTTGCCGCAACCGGACGGTCCCAGAAGGGCGCAGACTTCGCCCTGGCGCAGGCTGAAGCCGACGTCGTGGAGGATACTGCGCGTTTGTCCGGAAGCGGTCCGCAGCGCCTTCCGCGCGATGGAAACATCAAGCTCCATACGGCGGCCGCCAGCGCGAGATATGCCGTTCGAACGGTTGCAAGATGAAAGTTTCAATTGCCAGCATGAGCCCGACAAAGGGAAGCGCATAGGCGAGGAGCCGCGTCACGTCAAACAGCTGGAAAGCGATGCCGATCTCGAAGCCGACACCGTTCGAACGGCCGAGCAATTCGACAATGAGAACAATCTTCCACACAAGCGAGAGACCGGACCGCATCGCCGCCGCGAGATAGGGCACGAGCTGCGGCAAAACAACATGTCGTAGCTTCTTGCCGAACGTGAGGTCGAACACGCGAGCCATCTCATCGAGGTTCTTGTCGAGCGCGCGGGTGCCTTCGCGTAGAGTGACCGCGGTGTTCGGCAATTTATTGAGAACCACGGCCCCTATCGCGGCGGCCTCGTTCAGCCCAACCCAGATATAGGCGAGAACGATGACGACAAGCGCCGGCAGGTTCAAGAGCACGATAAGCAACGGATCGCACAGGCGGTCGATGGTTTTGTTGCGGCCCATTGCAACGCCAAGCACTGTCCCCAAAGCCATCGCAAGCGCAAAAGCCACCGCGACGCGGGCAAGCGTGACGGCAAGGTTCAAAAACAAGGCGCCCGACCATGCCTCGGTGGCGATGACCGACAGAACGGCAAGGGGCGACGGCAGCGTGCCTGTCGAAGATACACGCGAACCCACTTGCCAAACGAGTAGCAACAGGATCAGCGGCAGCAGCCGGAGCAAGAAGGCTTTAGTTTTCCCGGGGCGCCAAACCGATACTGCCTTTATAGTAAGTTTGCTCATCAAGTTCCTTTGCCGGGCCGGTGAGGTCCGCGCCGCCGGTCTTGACGAGGACCTTGTAGAGAATCCGCGCGTCGGCGGCTTCCTCTTCGACCGGCCGCCGCGGGATGCCATCGATATAGATTTGCCGGTAAAGGGCGAGCTGTGCTTTGTCGCCAATTCCGATCTGCCGGGCAATGTTCTCCCAATCCGCGTCGGAATGAGCGAGAATGTCCTTGGCTTCGGCTGCGATCTTGAGGAACCGCGCCAGGGCATCGGCATGGCTGCGCGCGAAACCTTCGTCGAAGACATAGCCGACCATGGAAACCGGTCCCTTGACGCCGAGGTGCCTTTCCACTTCGTCCATGCCGATGAGCCGCCGGAACCCGCGCGATTCGAGCGCAACGCAGAAATTCCAAAAGTTTAAAGTGGCATCGGCCTCCCCGTTCGCGGCTTTCTGATAAAGCAAGGCGGGAGCGCCATAAATGACGTTCGCCTCCGACGCGATGTCGACATGCGCCTCGCGCGCGAAGGCCTGGAGCAGGAGCCAGCTCTTATCCAGGGGGCCTCCCGCAACCGCGATTGTTTTGCCCCTCAACCCGGCAAGGTCCTTGATGGGCGATGCCGATTCGACCATGACGGCACCAAGCGCCGTCGAATAAGGAACGAAGGCAAGCCGGCCACCCAGATTTCTTTGCCGCGCGACCCACAGCCAGTCGCTGAGGATGATGTCGGCCGACCCGCCCAGAAGAGCGATTTTCGCGGCTTCGGTAGAGGCAAGTTCGGTCATTTCAAGGTCGAGGCCGGCTTTCTTGTCGAGTCCTCCCGCGCTGATGATCGCGAGTTCCCAGCCGAAAGTTCCGGTTTTTTGCACCGCGAGACGGAGCTTATCCGCGGCAACTGCTTCGCAGTTGAAAAAGACAGCCAGCATGAGGTAAAACGCCGCCCGGCCAAGCCAGCGCGTGAGGGAACGGCGGTGGTCAGTGCGCGCCGGTTTGGCGTCCACTTTGTGGATGCCAAGGCGCGGTGGCAGGCTACCGCCCCAGCCTGGGTTGTCATTTGCCATCGTCTCAGGATACATGTTTTATCGCGCGGGCCAATCAGGATCATTCGTTAGGCTAAGTCGCAGGCGATGGCAGGACCGTGATCGCATGCCCCCCCGCATTTATAGGGAAGGAAACCGGATATGAAGCGTAAATATGTCTGCCTTGTCGCCGCGGCCGCCTGGGCCGGTTCCGTTGCCGGGGCTATGGCGGCGGATGCCGCCGCCGGCGAAACGGTCTTCAACACAAAATGCAAGGTCTGCCATCAGATTGGCGAAGGCGCCAAGAATTTTGTCGGACCCGAGCTGAACGGGCTGATCGGGCGCACGACGGGCTCCGTAGAGGGTTATAATTATTCCGACGCCAATAAGAACTCGGGAATTACCTGGGACGAGGCGAAGCTCAAGGAATATCTCGCCAATCCGAAGGGCGTAATTCCTGGCACGAAAATGATTTTCTCCGGACTTTCCAAGGAAACGGATCGCGATAATCTCGTTGCTTATCTGGCTCAGTTCGGCGCCGACGGTAAGAAAAAATAACACGCCACGAAACCTATGGTCCCTCGCGCCGCTTGAGCATTCCGCGCGAGGGATCGTAAGCGGCGATCGCCGCGGCGAGAAAGACAACCGTCGTACCAAGCACCACCGCCAAGGCCAGGACATTAATTTGTTCGTATAATGCGAAGCG
>PLUZ01000315.1 GCA_003162995.1 Methylocapsa sp.
TCAGATGAGTGCTGATACCCCATTGTCCTATCAATCGCGCCCGACATGCCAGAATGACGGGCCAAACGGGCGCGGATACTGGCATGGAGCGCCTTGGAAGCCAGTGGAAATCCTGGCGACTGTTTTGGGCTTCATCGTGTACTGGCCGATCGGTCTCGCGGTCTTGGGCTGGAAATTCTGGCAGAAGAAATCTGGTTACCCCGGCGACATTATTTCCGTCGGGCGAGAAAAATGGGGAAACTGGGCGAACTGGACGCGCGGTTCCAAACGCCGGGACTTTTCGGTAAAGGCCGCATCCGGTTTTGGCATGGGCTCGACCGGAAATCGCGCCTTCGACGAATGGCGCGCATCTGAACTCGCGCGGCTGGAAGAAGAACGTCAGAAGCTCGTTGCCGCCGAGCACGAATTCGCGGAATTCATGGAAAATCTCCGCCACGCCAGGGATCGCGAGGAGTTCGAGCGGTTCATGGACGAGCATAGAAACCCACAAGGCCACCCGTCCGGGCGCGGCATCGCTGACGATGTTAAACGGCGGATGCGGCGCGAACTTGCCGAACTGAGGGAGATGGTGAGACTCGGCGCAGGCATACCGGGCGAAGAGCAAAGGATAAAGATGATCAAAGGCCTAATCGCGCGCTAACGCCCTTTGGCGAGATCGCCGCATTCTTTCTTCAAGCCGGCGCGCGGCCATGGGAGCAATGCGGGGTAGTTTGACGCAATGCCCTCCTGCAAGGCCGTTCCTCGCGACATGGTCGCGTCTTTGGCGGGTCAGTTGCTCAGGTCGTAGCGCAATGAGAAGGGCCGGCCGTAATATGACCCGATTTCTCCCTGACGCGTAGGAGCGGCCGCCTTTGCCACGGATTTAGTTCACTGCTGGAGTGGCCATTGATGACTGCAACAAAGGTCGGGCCCGGCTTCGTCATGAGCATGGTGAAGGCGAGTGATGGGCGAACTGGGCGCGCGGAATCTCGCCTTGGTCGAATGGAGCGCCACTGAACTCGCGCCGTTTCGCGGAATTCTTGGAAATCTCCGCCAGGCCAGGGATCGCGAGGAGTTCGAGCGGTCCATGGACGAGCATAGAAACCAACAAGGCCACCCGTCCGGGCAATAGAGCAAGGTCTTATAATAAGCGCAGACCTCTACGTTTTACTGCGGCCAAAACATGGAGTCATCGGCCATGATAAGCGAGACTTGGTGAGACGCTTCGGAACTCAATGGGTCCTTGCACGTTTGGCAGCTAGGTTACGCGCAAGGGCTAAGGGAGAGGTCACGGTGTCGAACATTATTTGGATTATCATGATCGGTTTCATTGCGGGCATAATAGCGCGTGTCCTCTCGCCTGGTCCGAACGAATTAGGAGGTTTCATACTGACGACCGCGCTCGGAATTGCCGGGGCATTCGTCGCAACTTTTATCGGGCAAACTATCGGTTGGTATCGGCTCGATCAGGGTGCGGGGCTCATCGGCGCGACCGTCGGTGCTTTCCTCGTGCTGTTTATTTGGAATCGATTTGTCGCCACCCGCGCTCCCGCCGCGGGTGATATTCGCGAGCGTGGCTCACCGCCACGCCGCTGGCTTTAGAGATTCGATGGTGATGGCCGAATTGCGCTTGAGGTTATAATCACGACGCACTTCGATAGGGTTGGGGTCAGTTCAGGAGCTTCGACATGGGATTACGCGATGTTTTAAATGGCATGATGAATGGTCCACGGGGTCAACGTCAGCCCAGCGCAGGCGGAAAAGCTAAGGGAGTGCCGCGCATCATCTGGGCGCTATTGGGCCTCCTCGCTTATAAAGCGTTTAAGGGTGACGACGGGCACGCCATCCCTCCAAACTCGGAACCGCAAAACCCGAATCCTCCCCCACGCCGGTGGCTATAAAGGAAACGGACCGGAGCGGTGTCGTTGCTGTTGTTAAGTTCATGACCGCGAGTACCAACGGCGGAACAAGAATGCATGTCCAAGCGGCGACTTACGGCACTCACTGCTTTAAATTTCTGGGTCGGTGTTCGCCGATGGCCCTTATAGAGGCGCTTGTCGTAGCGTACGTCGGCTCGCCTGAGATTTGGGAGGCATTCACCGGAGGCTTGCTGTCAAGTTTTGACGTATCCTAAGCGAAGTCTTCGATTTCGAAGAGCTGGCGGATTTCGATGTCGAACGGGCCTGGCATCGGGTTCGGGCACCCATTCGATGGCCTCGTCTTCACTTTTCCAATCCAATATCCAAGCCACAAGATCCTATTTGGACACGTTCGACCTCTGTGCGCAAATCCCAAAGCAATACCGGTCATTTTGGCAACGCCCGAGGAAGTCGACACCTGGATGACGGCTCCGGCCGAAGAAGCCTTGGAGCTTCAGCGGCCCTTGCATGACGATGCTTTGATGATTGTCGCCCGCGGTGAAACCGGAGCCATACAGCAACGCAAGATCCTCCACATGGACATGGATGCGTTTTTAGCCCCGCTCCTGAGCAAATTCAATCAGGACCTGATGGATGCAGGTGTGTTTGTTGACGCCGCCGGCTATTCAGGCAAGTTCCAAAGGTGCGCATGTTACCTTTTCCCGAATAGATGGTCCGTTCTCGACCATCCACCGCAAAGAAAGCGAGCGGACGCTGACGGCGATCGTGTTGCCCTTGCTTGAAAACTTGGCGCGCGGTGCGCGTGCAGCGCTAGGCTCGACCGGCAACTTATGGCAAGGCGCGCGGGAGCGCGGCACATCATCCTTGGGCCGCCGTTCGGAGCTTGCCGCTTCAAATGGACAGCCGAAGCCAAACTTATCCTCGTTTCCCATTGCCGAGCCCAAAAAGCCCCGCGGCTAAAGTTGCGTCATGAGCAATTTTGAACAGATCGTCGCTCAGTTGTCTGCTACCCGAGCTTTGAGATCATAGGAAGAGCTGACTCCCGTTTGGGAGCCGTACCAAGCCGCGCCAACTCGGCAAGCTTTGAACTGCCAGGGCAGTGCCCCGTTTAAAATTTCTCCTTCATGGGTATCCACCGTCGCTTCGCGNNGTCGCTGCTGCAAGGCGACCGAAATTTCAATCCAACTCCTCACGGAACGTTGAGGATCTGTTCAAAATTGCTCATAGCGCAACTTTAGCCGCGGAAAACTCGCAGTACAGAAGGTCGTGTCATGGCGATTAAACGCCTGCCGTCATTCAATCCGAAAACTTTTCTCGCCAAGGTTGGCGATGGCCGGAGCATTAGTTGGTACCGCAAGGATCAGATCGCCTTTTCACAGGGAGACCCCGCGGATGCGG
>PLUZ01000463.1 GCA_003162995.1 Methylocapsa sp.
CAGACCCGATCCCATCCCGAACTCGGCCGTCAAACGCCTCCGCGCCAATGGTACTTTGTCTCAAGACACGGGAGAGTAGGTCGTCGCCAGGCCTGCAAAACGCAAAAAGCCCCTCACATGTAAAATCTTCCAAAAAGGGAATGCAACGAGGCCAATATCGCCCAAATCGCATTCCCTTCGCCGTTCTTGGCGCGGGGTGGAGCAGCCCGGTAGCTCGTCAGGCTCATAACCTGAAGGTCACAGGTTCAAATCCTGTCCCCGCAACCAAATTAAGCCCTTGAAAGCGTAATGTTTTCGGGGGCTTTTTGCTGTTCGGATATTAAATCGAGAATCGTCTGTGGAAGCGTCGTGGAAGCGGCCCGAGGGAAGTCATAGCGTACCTTTGGCCGCGTCAATGCGCCGCGGATTGCCTTAACATGTAAGGCGCCAACAGGTCGCAACCTTGCCAAGGTTGGGGTCGAGGGTTCGAATCCCTTCGCCCGCTCCAAATTTCCTCTGGGAAATCAGAGCGTTATGACATGGCCGCCGCGAGGCGGCCTTTCGTTTTTGATCCATGGTGTCCTCATGGTGTCCACCCTGGCGCAGGAACGCCACCATCGGCACCTTGGGTATGCGCGCTCGACAGAACCGGGCCTTCGCGTGCAGCCCTGCCTACCCCAGCGCATACCAAACTCCCCGACCGGCTCCGTGACGGACTAGAAGCCCCTGTCCTGCGAGTGCTGTGACATGGTCTTTGATGGTGTTGCGGCTGGTGCCGGTCACTTTCACCGCATCGGCGATCGTCACCCGGCCGCGCTCGCGGGCCAGTTCTAGAATCTTCACCGACAGTTCCGGCAGATCGCCCAGGATGATCCGCTCGCGCTCGATCTTCTTTTCGAGACGACGCTTCTGCTGCTGTAGCGCGCGCAGGAAGAACCCAAGCCACGGATTCCAATCGGGGTTAGGCGTCCTGATCGTCCCCTGAGTACGCCGCAGGGCGAGATAATAACTATCCTTGCTCTGCTCGATGACGCTTTCCAGGGAGCTATAGGGGACATAGGCATAGCCAGCCCGGAGAAGCAGCAAGGTCGTTAGCACCCGCGAGAGGTGGCCATTGCCGTCCTGGAACGGATGGATCTCTAGAAACACGACTATGAAGGTCGCGATGGCCAGCAGCGGATGGAACGTCTTTGCCTCTTCCTGGGAACGCATCCAGGACACCAATTCGGTCATCAGGCGCGGTGTATCGAAAGGTGTCGCCGTGGCAAACACCACGCCGAGGCTTTTTCCGTCGTCGTCAAACGCCTCGACATGGTTGGCGAGCGTCTTGTAAGCCCCACGGTGGCGCTCGTCCTTGCCCGAATGGGCCAGAAGATCACGGTGAAGCTGCTTGATGTGGTTCTCGGTGAGCGGAATCGCCTCCCAATGAGCGAAAACAGTCTCCATAACCTCGGCGTAGCCGACGACCTCCTGCTCGTCGCGGGTCTCGAATGAACGCAGTCGGAGATTGGATAGGAGTTGTTCGACCTCGCGATTGCTGAGCTTCGCGCCCTCAATCCGGGTCGAGGAGCCGATGCTTTCGATGGTCGCAATGCGGCGCAGGCCAGAGAGCCGCTCTGGGGCGATTCGGCCGATTGCTCGCCACGCGCCCTTGAACTCGTCGATCTCGGCGATCAGCGAGAGGATTTCGGGCGTAATGCGGACCGCCGTGAGATCGAAAGGTTCCGCCATTTTATCATCCATTTCCATCCAATCAACTTGCGCGCGCCACCTCCATTTGTCTATTCATTTCCATCCAATTCGTAGCGCTTGACCCCCGGCCCTCTTCGCCACATATATAGCTTATAGGCTATATAGAATGGCGCTAGTGTGCCGTCGGTTTTCAGCACATCTGAAAGCCGCAAACAAGGAAAGTGAGATGGGCCGCACGCTGACCCAGGTCATCGCCGACCTCCCCCCAGAGCGGCAGGAGAGAATCGAGGCGAGATATCAGGATCTGCGCGACGAGGCGGATGGTCTTCGTGAACTCCGTCAGATCGCCGGCAAGGCGCAAGCGGAGATGGCGAGCGCGCTGAACATTAAACAACCCTCTGTTTCGAAGATCGAAAAGCAAGCAGATATGTACGTCTCAACGCTTCGCGGGTACGTTGAAGTTAAGGGAGGCGAATTGGAATTGGTGGTGACGCTTCCGACCCGCGGCCCGCTGAGGTTGCGGAATCTTGGCGACATGGCAACGGAACGTCTCACCGGAACCCAAGCCGGTCGCCGCCCTCGCACCCGTAAGCGCCCAAGGGCGCCAATTCGCCGCCGGGTCTGACGAAGGCAGGTTTTTGACTCTTCGCTTACGTTTCAAAATTCCGCTGGCCGGTGACTTGTTCAGCATATCGTCGATCAGCGGCGTCAATAAAAGGGTAGATAAACGGGGAATAGGTGTTCGTACAGGCTCGTGGGAGCGAGGGGGCGGCGCTTGGTATCGGCAAGCTAGTCGATCGTGCCGGAGGACTGTGTACCGTCGAATATTTCGATGCACCCACGTCCGAACCTGTCATCCGCCAATTTGAAACCAACCAAATTCAGGCGGTGCCGCTCCCTGAGCAAACTCGCGTCTACCACTACAATGAGATGCCAGGCGCTTGGGAGATCGGCCGGATCCTTGACGATCAGGGCAACAGCCAACTCGTACAATTTCCCAACCGGGTAACCAAACATCTGAAGGCGAGCGGCGTCTTCGTGCGTTGGGCGAGGCAGATTATCGACCCGACCCCGTTTCTGGCTAATAAAATCAACGAAAGTCCGCGCTTCTCCGATGGGAGAAGTGCCCTCATTCGATCCCAAATGAACCAGCGGGCCGCATCGATGGGCATGTCCGTGTTGCTAACCTCCGCCATCGAACTAGAAGCGCATCAAATCGAAGTCGTCCGCCGCGTCCTACAGGATCCCGTCCAGCGATATCTGCTCGCTGACGAAGTAGGGCTCGGCAAGACGATCGAAGCGGGTATCCTTATTCGGCAGCGCGTGCTTGATGCCATCGAAGACTTCGCGATCCTGGTGCTCGTTCCCGAGCCTCTGATCGCACAGTGGCGATCCGAACTTTCGAGCAAATTTTTCCTTGAGCACTACCTCGACAAAAACATCCGCGTCCTCGCGCTTGGTGACAATGACCGAATTAGACCGTTGCTCGGTAAGGCGACAATGCTGGTCATCGACGAGGCCCACCATCTGACTGAAGCGCGGTCAACCGGTTCTCAAAGCATCTATGGTGAGATCGCCGCCGCCACGCCGGGGATAGAGCGGATCCTGCTCCTATCCGCCACGCCCGCGCTCCACAATGAGCGCGGCTTTCTAGAAATGCTCCACCTTCTCGATCCCAAGACCTATCCGCTTGATGGCGAAGCCGCCTTCCGGGGGAAAATCGAAGCACGTGGCCGCGTGCTTGAAATCGGCGTTGGCTCCGGCTTGAATTTGACGCTCTATGAAGAGCAGGTGGAAGTCGTCTTCGGTCTGGATCCATCCGAGCGGCTTTTGTCGATGGCGCAACGGCGCGCCGCCGAAGCTGGCGTGGCGGCCGATCTCATACTCGGTTCGGCGACCAACATTCCGCTTGAGAATGCTAGCGTGGACACGGTCGTGATGACTTGGACTCTTTGCTCCATTTTCGACCCGCTGTCCGCGCTGAGCGAGATGGGGCGGGTGTTGAAACCGGGTGGCGCGCTGCTCTTCGTCGAACATGGCCTGTCGCCCGAGCCGGCGATCGAGCGCTGGCAGCACAGGCTAACGCCGTTGTGGCGTCATATCTCCGGTGGCTGTCACCTCGACAGGAAAGTCGACGATTTGATCCGCGCAGCTGGCTTCGAAATTTTGGAACTGCGGAACGAATACGCTCGCGGCCCGCGCCTGATGACCTACATGTACGAGGGTCAAGCCCGGCCAGCAGTTTCGGTTTGGAGAGGCGATGAAAGAGTCCCATGATACGATTTCCGGGTGATCCTTGTGGGCACAAACCATGTTCCGCCAGAAGAGCGCAAGTGACGAGGAAACCGGAATTGGAGTCGGGATCGGAGAACGCGCGGATGTCGCCTCGTCCATCCCTTCTTGGTGGGAACGCACGGCGTCGCGCGCTGCAGCGATCTACGTTTGAGCGGCCATCTGGACGGGGTCCCACGGGCTGCTGAACGGCGGGGTGTAGCTCAGGTCCATGTCGTTGAGCTCCTCGACTGCGGCGTTCTGAAACAGCGCCGCCGCAACGATGTCGATCCGTTTCGATATTTCGGCCTTCCGAAGCCCTAGAATCTGAGCCCCAAGCAGGCTGCCGGTAGCCCGGTCACCGCTCATGAGGATGTGAAGCGGGACTGCGCCCGGATAGTAAGCCTTGTGATCATTTGCTTCTGTTGCCGCCGTCAGCGGATCGAACCCCCCACTGCGCGCCTCATGATCGAGCAGCCCTGTCCGGGCGATCGCAAGATTAAAGACCTTGATGCTCTGCGTGCCAAGGGCGCCGGCGAACTGCCGATCGCCGCCAATGGCGTTCTCCCCGGCGACCCGGCCTTACTTGTGAGCGATCGTGCCGAGGGATATGTAGGTCGGCCTGTCGAGGAGGCGGTGGTATGTTTCGACGCAGTCGCCCGCTGCGAATACATCTGGAAGGTTCGTCTCCATGCGCGTGACTGCGATTGCACTGCTCGCCCCCAGTTTCGCGCCCGCGCTATAGGCGAGATCGCTGTTGGGGCGGACGCCGACTGCGAAGATAACGAGGTCCGCCGGGTGGTGCCCCCCGGCAGAGTCGGTAACCGAGAGCCGCGATTGTTTAGCGCCCGCAGCCTGATCGATTCTCATAGCACTGACACTGGTCAAAACGCGCACACCATTCCGCTCCAATTCCTCCCCGACCATAAGGCCGAGCGCTGGATCAATCGTCGGCAACACCGTCTTGCTACGGCTAAGCAGGGTGACGTCAAGCCCTCGCTGCCTGAGGGCATCCGCCATCTCCAGCCCGATATAGCCCGCGCCAACGAGCCCCGCCCTTTCGGCCTGACGTTCGGTCAAGCGCCGGTGAACCGCAAAACTGTCCTCCATCGTATGAAGCAAGAAGACCCCGTCGAGCGCGCCCCCTGGAAAATTAGGGCGTATTGGCGTCGCCCCGGTTGCGACGATCAGGCGGTCATAGCGGACGATCTTTTCCCCTGCCGCGTTCTTGATCGCGACGGATTTGCGCGCGGCGTCAACAGATTCGGCTGTGTGCTGCCGCAGGACGTTGATGCCTGGAAACTCAGTGCGATGGGCGAGATCGCGCCAATCAGGCGTCTCCCCGCTAAGGTAATAGGGCAACCCACAGATGCTGAA
>PLUZ01000159.1:0-1284 GCA_003162995.1 Methylocapsa sp.
GGGATCGCCTGCTCGGGCTTGCCCTCCTCGCGGGTGATCTGCTCCGCGATCCGGCGCTCCTTCTCCACCACGTCCGCGGGAACCTCGTCCCTGACGAGGTACTGCGGGCGCATCGCCGCGACCTGCTGGGCGACATCCTTGGCCACGTCGGCGTTGTCTTTGTCCAGCTGGACCAGGACGCCGAGGGTCGGCGGCAGGGCCGCGTCGCTGCGGTGCAGGTAGCTCGCGACGTAGCCGCCCTCGAACCGGGCGACCCGGCCGAGCTCCAGCTTCTCCTTTAGGCTGGCGCCTGCCTCTTCGATAAGCTTCTCGACGGTGGTGCCCGGCTTGACCTCCGCGGTCAGCAGCGTCAGCCGGTCGCTGACGCCCGCCGTGGCCGCGGCNNGCAGTTCAGTTCGACCAGCACGCCCGCGGTGGTGCCGTCGAGCTCGGCGACGACCAGGCCGTTCGCCGCAGTGCGGGTGGCCCGCTTGTTCACGTCCTTCGCGCCCTTGAGGCGGAGCAGCTCGACCGCGGCCTCGAGGTCGCCGCTGGCGTCCTCGAGCGCGTTCTTGCAGTCCATCATGCCGGCGCCGGTGCTTTCGCGCAGTTCCTTCACTAGAGCGGCTGTAATCGTGGCCATGGGCAAATCCTTACATGTTGGCGGGCGCGGCCGCGGGGCGCTTCCCCTGATCCCGGCGCATGTTTTAAGGGGGCGTCGGCGCGCCCCGGCGGAAGCTTTCTTGAAAAGAACGCCGGCCCAAATTGGACCGGCGCTCAATCATTTTCTTGGGCGCACGGGCGCCAAAAGCGGCGGCGCTTAGGCCGAAGCGAGCGAACGCGCCTGGTCGATCCAATTGTCGCGCGCGATGCGGCCGCCGAGCTTCAAATCAGCGTCGAGCTTTTCCGACTCCGCCGGCGTCAGCGCAGCGAGCTGCCAATAATGGAAGACGCCGCCGTCATTGAGTTTCTTCACGATCTGAGGCCCGATGCCCGGCAATTTCACGAGATCGTCGGGGGCGCCGCGCGGCGCGGTCAGAAGCTCGAACACGCCTTCGGGCGGCTCATGACCATCGCCCGCCACGCTCTCGCCGGGGGGCAGCTCCACGGCGGCCGGCTTTTCCATTTCGCCCAAATCAATGCCCGACGAGCCTTGCCCGCGCGAAATGCCGTCGATCGCCGCGCGGGCGACAAGATCGCAATAGAGAGTGATCGCCCGGCCGGCGTCGTCATTCCCTGGGACAGGATATGTAATGCCATCGGGATCGCTATTGGTGTCGAGGATCGCCACCACCGGGATATGCA
>PLUZ01000159.1:1292-4227 GCA_003162995.1 Methylocapsa sp.
CGCTCGCGCGAGACCATGAGGCGCTCTTTTTTGGTCAATCCGACGGCGCCGCCGCTAAGCTGTTCATCCAATTTGCGCAGGCGCTGGATCGACGCGGAAATGGTCTTCCAGTTGGTCAACATGCCGCCGAGCCAGCGCGAATTGATATAATATTGGGCCGAGCGTTTGGCGGCATCGGCGATCGCGTCCTGGGCCTGCCGTTTGGTGCCGACGAAAAGCACGCGGCCGCCGCGCGAGACCGTATCGGAAATGGCCTTGAGGGCTTGATGCAGCAAAGGCACCGTCTGAGCCAGATCGATGATATGGATATTGTTGCGGGCGCCGAAGATGAACGGCGCCATTTTCGGGTTCCAGCGGTGCGACTGATGCCCAAAATGAGCCCCAGATTCGAGGAGACCGCGCATCGTGAATTCAGGCAAAGCCATGGGTATCGTTTCTCCGGTTAAAGCCGCCGCGGACCGTTATGGACCTCTCACTCCAGGATGGGGTGAAAGGCCACCGGGAGCGGCCCTTGAAGCAGGGCCGCGCGATCCGCGTGTGGAATGGGTGCGCTTATAGGGCGGCCGGAAGCGGAAAGCAAGACAGTCGCGAATGCAGCTCCAAAAGGAGTTTTGTAGTAATATCAAGTGGTAACGTTTGGGCAAGCAACCTGCTTGGCTGAAGAGGCGGACAAAATATGATAGCGATGGACGTCGATCAAACCATTCTCGCGCGGCGCGCAAAAATCGTCGGCGCGTTGCAGAAGATTGTCCGGGGCGAAGGCGTCATCGCGCAAGAAACCGGCCGGCGCCCCTATGAAAGCGACGGCCTGACCGCTTACCGCACCTTGCCCATGGTGGTTGTGCTGCCGGAAACCGTCGCGGAAGTCCAAAATGTGCTCGCCTATTGTCACGAAAACAATGTGAAGGTCGTTGCGCGCGGCGCCGGAACGTCGCTCTCCGGCGGCGCGCTGCCGCTCGAAGATGGCGTTCTCATCTCGATGATGAAGTTCAACCGCGTCAAGGAGATCGACTTCGCCAACCGCTTCGCGATCGTCGAGCCGGGTGTCACCAATCTGGCGATTACAAGGGCGGTCGAGGCGCAAGGCTTTTATTACGCGCCCGATCCGTCCTCCCAAATCGCCTGCTCGATCGGGGGCAATGTGGCGGAGAATTCGGGCGGTGTGCATTGCCTGAAATATGGCCTCACCACCAATAATGTGCTTGGCGTTGAACTGGTTTTGATGACTGGTGAAATCGTCCGGCTGGGCGGCTGCCATCTTGACCAGGCCGGTTACGATCTCCTTGCGCTCGTCATTGGATCCGAGGGGATGCTTGGCATCGTGACCGAGGTTACCGTCCGCATCCTCCGCACCCCGGAATCGGCCCGCGCCTTGCTGATTGCTTTCGCATCGAGCGAAGCGGCGGGAGCCTGCGTCGCCGGCATTATCGCGGCCGGCATTATTCCCGGCGGCATGGAAATGATGGATAAGCCTGCCATAGAGGCGGCGGAAGATTTTGTTCATGTGGGCTATCCGCGCGAGGCTGAGGCCCTCTTGATCGTCGAGCTCGACGGTCCTCCGGTCGAGGTCGATCATCTCGTTGATCGCGTTGAAAAGATCGCCTTGGCGCATGGCGCCACGCACTGCCGGATTTCAAACTCCGACGCCGAGCGCCTCGCCTTTTGGGCTGGCCGCAAGGCGGCTTTTCCGGCGGTCGGCCGCCTGTCGCCCGATTATTTTTGCATGGACGGCACGATCCCGCGCAAGGAATTGCCAAAAGTTCTCGCAGGCATGCGCCAACTCTCAGAACGTCACGGGCTAAGAGTCGCCAATGTTTTTCACGCGGGCGACGGCAATTTGCATCCGCTCATTCTCTATGATGCGAACAAGCCCGGCGAACTTTTACGCGCCGAGGCGTTTGGCGCGGANNGGCGGCGTGCTGACGGGCGAACATGGCGTCGGCGTCGAAAAACGCGATTTGATGCCGGAAATGTTCAACGCCATCGATCTCGACCAGCAAATCGCGGTCAAATGCGCCTTCGACGCAAAGCAGCTCCTCAATCCGGGGAAAGTATTTCCCGTGCTGCATCGCTGCGCGGAGTTGGGGCGCATGCATGTGCATGAGGGACAGCTGCCGTTCCCGGACATTCCGAGGTTTTAGAGCCTGATCGTTCATGCATCAGATTTGTCCGGTTTCGAGCCCCAATCGGACAAAACTGTTTCACGCGAAACGTTTTGGTACGATTGCGTTCTCGGCAAATCGACTCTCACAAGGCGGCGGCGAAGTCCGGCGCGGGGATTTGGAGCAAGCGAAATCCTGCGATAGTATCAAGCTTTGGTCTTGTGATTTTTAGAATTTTTCGTTCTATCTAGACCGGAGCCCCAAGGGTTGCGGCGTCTCCGCTATAATCTTGAAATCAATGATCACGATGCTGAGGAGGAACGCGAATGGACCGGGTTTTGGTGGTGGGCGGAGCCATGCTGATGGTTGGACTTGCGTTGGCGGCTGTTTTTGTGGTCGTCAGCAAATACGGAGCTACACTCGAGACGTTCGAAGACACTGTTACAGGCTGGCTCGACAAAATTTGAGGAGGCTCTGTCCCGCCGGAGGGTTTCATGGACCGTCTGCGGACCGGGGGTGAACGGAGAGTTTGTCATGTCGCATTTTCATCTTCACCGGCCGCCGCCAAAAGTGCCTTGGTGGCAGCGGGTTTGGAATAGCTTCAAAGCGAATTTTCCTGGCCGGTCGGGTGAGCAGGCGCGTACCTTTGCTCTGACCGTGATCCTCTTTGCTGCCCTCTTGTTTTTGACCCGGCTCTTTTTTGAATGGCGGGGCATTCGAATTTAACGCGCACCGGCGTGCGGGCGTGGCCGGTCTAGCTCCGTTGTTAAAATGACATAATGGAACAAAGCTGAACCCACTCAGTTTCAAGCCTGTCGTCTTTTCAACTGATC
>PLUZ01000159.1:4262-17745 GCA_003162995.1 Methylocapsa sp.
ATTTGGGAGCTTACCAAGGCCTTGTCCCAGCAATCAAAGCTTCCCGATCCCGCCCGCCAGGTTGCGATTCTCGTGACCGGCGCACATTTCCGGGCTGCGTATGAAATCTATGCCCATGTCGCGATCGCTGAGCACGACAAGCTTCCGGATGCGAAGCTCGCCACCATCGTCGCGGGGCAGCGCCCGCCCGATCTCACCCGCGATGAGGCCGTTGCTTACGATATCGCCGCCGCGCTCACGAGCGGCGGTGTGCTGCCTGAACTGACCTACCGGGCTGCGGTCGACGCCTTCGGCGCACATGGCGCGGCCGAACTTTGCTATCTGGTCGGCCTCTATTGCCTGGTTGCGGTGACCCTGAATGGCTTCGATGTTCCGGTGCCGGAGTCCCCGGAAACGGCGGTCTGACTGGTCCTCGGCCGCGATCGCCTTGGCGCTGGAGCGCAGGGTGGGCGAGGCAGCGTGAGAGTTTCCAAAAATTACCCGCGCGTTAGACGGTTGGTGTGATTGGGAATCCGGATCGACAAATTCCGGGGAAGGGTTTCGATCACGCGAACGCGCTTGCTTGGCCGCTCATCTTCAAAGGCGATGACGGTCAGCGGCGAGGTCAGCTCGCGCCCAGTCGAAGCGTCGCGCGCATGTATCAGTTCCGATGCCGCCACAAGGAAATATTCGGTTTCTCCGTGACAGGTAATGGCGAGATCGAAGAACCGCGAATTCCGCCTTGACGGGTGCATGGCCCACTCCGCCGGAATTGCGCAACGATCGCAAAAACACGCCAGTTTACGCATGTGCCCTTCCTCTCTCGCTCCGTCCAAACTGCAATCACCAGCATTTGATCGCTTATCGTGAACGCCGCCAGGGCGCGGGTGTTCCAACGCCTCCCTCGCCATCCCCAAATTCTCATAGCCTCGATCACCGTGGCCGGGGGCCATCGCCGCTATCGGACTACCGGATCTTTGTTCAGGGAAAACGCGGCATTCGACCGAAGAGTCATCGATCCGTCATGAACCTGTCAGGCAACAACTGTAGCGCTCTCGCCGTAGTCAAACCACGGGAGGAAATCCTTTGTCACGAAACTTACCGATGTCGCGTAAGCTGCTCTCATGCGTTGCGACCGGCGCCTTGGCGTTGGGACTTGCAGCCGCTCACCCCGCTCCGGCTGGAGCCGACGAGCATGGCCACGTCAAACATGTCTTGCTGATCAGCATCGACGGCATGCATGCCCTCGATTTTGCAAATTGCGCGAAAGGCGTCGCCAGCGTCTTTTTCGGCGACCCCTATTGTCCGAATCTTGCCGAACTCAGCGACAATGGTGTGATCTTCACCGAGACGTCGACATCGCGGCCGTCGGATTCTTTCCCCGGCTTGACGGCCCTGGTGACCGGCGGATCACCGCGTTCGACCGGCGCCTTCTATGATGTCAGCTATGATCGCGCCTTGTCGCCGCCTAAGGTGACAACGCCTTACGGCATCGTCGGCGGTGCCGCGCTTTGCCCGAGCGTCGTCGGCACGCAAGTCGGAAACGACGAGGAGATCGACATAGACTACACCAAGCTCGACGCCGGCGGCGGCATCAATCCCGACTATCTGCCGCGGGATCCAAAAAACGGTTGCGCGCCAGTCTACCCGCATCAGTTCATCCGGGTGAACACGCTGTTTGAAGTGGTGAAGGAGTCCGGCGGCTACACCGCCTGGTCCGACAAGCATCAATCCTACGAACTGACCAACGGCCGCAGCGGAAAGGGCGTCGACGATTTCTATGCCCCTGAGATCAACTCGATTCCGGTGGCACTGCCGGGGGTCCCGGGCTGCAGTCCGCTTCCGGATCAGACGGCGGTATCGTCGAGCAATGCTTGGACCGATAGTTTCGCCAATATCAAATGCTATGACACCCTCAAGGTCCAGGCCATCCTCAACGAGATCGCCGGGCTAAGCCATGACGGCACGGCAGCCAGGCGGGTGCCGAACGTCTTTGGCATGAATTTCCAGGCGGTGAGCGTCGGTCAGAAGCTTGTCGAGAAGAGCATCAATGTGACCGGAGGCTATCTCGATGCCGCCGGCACGCCATCAACGGCGCTGGTCGGCGAAATCCAATTCGTCGACGCGGCGATCGGCAAGATGGTGTCTGAGCTGAAGCACCGGGGGCTCTACCAAGATACCGCGATCATCATCACCGCCAAGCACGGCCAATCGCCGATCGATCCGAACCGGGTTTTGCGCATTCCAGCGGATAACGCCAACGACGAACCGCCGTCGATGGTTCTCAGCCCGACTGGCAACGTCGGTACGGGATATCCGGTGCTGCAAGCGCTCGAGGACGATATCTCGTTGCTCTGGCTGGCAGACAACAGCGAAGCCGCCACGCTGAACGCGGTGGCGCAGCTTCAGGCCAATGCCGCCAAGATCGGCGCCGACGGCGGCGAGTTCTTCTACGGCCGCAATTTGGATCTGATGTTCAGCGATCCGAGGACGCCCGAAGGTTCGCGCACGCCCAACATCATCGTGGCGCCCAATGTTGGCGTCGTTTATACCGGCGGCAAGAAGAAGGTGGCGGAGCATGGCGGCTTCGCACATGACGACACAACCGTCATCATGTTGGTGTCCCATCCGGAAATCTCGCACGCGGTTATCCACAGCCCGGTCGAGACGGCACAGGTGGCGCCCACGATCTTGGCGCTGCTTGGTCTCGACCCCGACAGCCTCATCGCCGTGCAGAAGGAAGGGACCCAGGTGCTGCCGGGAATTCAGTTCTCGCGCAACCACGACTAGAACGAGCGTAAGCGAAGAAGAAAGCTAGGCTAACGTAAACACGAGCGGCTTTGGATGGGATCACATCTGAAGCCGCTTTTTTGTCACGCCCATGCCGGTTCAAACGCCGGCGGCTTCGATCGCCTTGGCGCGCTGGAGGGCGGGGCGGGCGAGGCAGCGGTCCACATAAGCGCGCAGCGCCGGCCTTGACGGAACAAGCTTGAAAATATCGATCCCGAAATGAAGATCGAGCCCGATCATCACGTCAGCCGCCGAGAAATGCTCGCCGAGCAGCCAGGGGCCCTTGGTAACGGCTGCCTCCAACACATCGAAAACCCGATCGAAATCCCCAAAACTCGCCATCTCGGGCCGGACCGGGATATTGGCGGACTTCGTGAGAAAGGCGGGTTCGACACAGCCCGGCGAAAAAAACAGCCATTGCAAATAGCGTCCGCGGGCGGGATCGCCGAGCGGCGGCGCAAGGCCTGCCTGCGGAACCACCTCGGCCACATAGGCGCAAATGGCGCCGGATTCGGCGACGGCCACAGGCCCATCGGTCAGCGCGGGAACTTTCGCCATAGGGTTGATCGCGCGATAGCCGGCGCTCTTTTGGTCCCCGGCCATCAAATCGAGCTTGACGCGCTCATAGGGAACGCCTGCCTCTTCGAGCACCCAAAGCGCCCGCAGCGACCGCGTGCGCGGAGCCCAATAAAGCTTCATCATAGGTGCCTCCTTTTTGCGTCACACATGCTCCACCGCGACAATGCCGGGAACGGTTTTGAGCGCGCCCGCGACTTGCGGTGAAACGGAAAATTTGCCGGGCAGCTTCACTTCGACCTCGCCGCTGCCCGTGAGGAGAATGAGCGACACGTCGCCGTCCCCCGGCCCGCGCAGCCGCCGCGCGATCTCGGCAAGCGGATTTTCGTCGCGCAGGACAACGCGCAGCCCCTTGCCGATCCGGCTAGCGGCCACATCCAAAGGCTCCACGGAAACGATGCGGGCGCGCACATCCTCGCCTTCGATGGCGGCTTGCAGGCCAACGAGCACGGAGGCGCCTTTTTCCAAATGATCGCGGTATTGATTGAGGCCTTCCTGAAACAGGATTGCTTCATATTGGCCGGACTGATCCGAGAGCTGGACGATCCCCATCTTCGTGCCCGACTTGGTTCGCCTTTCGTGACGGTCGAGCACCGTGGCAGCAAGCCGTCCGGCAGAGGCGCCCTGCTTGACCGCGCGGACGAACATGGCCCAGGGCTGCACCCGCAGCCGCGCGAGAATCGCGGCATAGGCGTCGAGCGGATGGCCAGACAAAAAGAAGCCGACAGAGTCGAACTCGCGCCGCAGCCGCTCATTGAGCGGCCATGGTTCGGCCTTCGGCAATGCAATGGCGTCGGCACTTTCGCCGCCAAACAGCACGCTTTGGCCGGCAAGCTGCTCTGCCTCACGGCGGTGCGCCGCGGCGAGGATGGATTCGGCGGCGGCATGGACGCGCGCGCGATTGGGTTCGAGGTCGTCGAAAGCGCCGGCGGCGGCGAGACTTTCGAGCGTGCGCTTATTGATCTCGCGCGGATTGAGTTTTGAGGCGAATTGGGTGAGATCACGAAAGGCAGGCGTGGCGGACTGGCCTACGGCCGATATTTCCGCACTGCCATTGATCGCCGCGAGCGAACGAGCATGCGATTCGCCGACGCCCTTGATCGCCGAGAGCGCATAGCGGATCGCCGGTTCGCCCTTGCATTCGGCAGGCTCGAAATCGGCGCCCGAAGTCTGCACCGACGGCGGCAAGACCTTGATATTGAGGCGCCGCGCCTCGTTGCAGAATTCGGCGAGCTTGTCGGTGTTCGATTTGTCGAGCGTCATCGACGCGGCGAGAAATTCGACCGGATAATTGGCTTTGAGCCAGGCGGTTTGATAGGAAAGCAAGGCGTAGGGAGCTGAGTGGGACTTATTGAACCCGTATTCAGCGAATTTCGCGCAAGCATCAAAAATAGCATCGGCGGTCGGCTTCGCGATCTTTCTTTCGACCGCGCCCGACACGAAGCGCTCGCGTTGCGCATCCATCTCGGCCTTGATCTTCTTGCCCATGGCACGCCGCAGGAGATCGGCCTGGGCAAGGCTGTAGCCGGCAAGGTCGCGGGCGATCTGCTGGACCTGCTCCTGATACGTGATCACCCCGAACGTCTCGCGCAGGATGGGTTCAAGCTCGGGAAGCGCATACTCGACAGGTTCTTCACCATTCTTCCGAGCGCAATAGACCGGAATATTCGCCATCGGACCCGGCCGGTAGAGGGCCACAAGCGCAATAATATCCTCGAACCGGTCGGCCCGCATATCAGTCACGGCCTTGCGCATGCCCGCACTTTCAAGCTGGAACACGCCGACTGTTTCGCCGCGTTCCAGCATGGCGAAGGTCTTCTTATCGTCCAAAGGGATTTTTAATAGGTCAATCACGACACCGCGCTTCTTCAGAAGCTTGAGGCAGTAGGATAGGACGGTGAGCGTTTTNNGCCGGCATGTCCGACTTCGGATCGCGGTAAAGCGGCACGAGTTCTTCGAGCGGCCGGTCGCCGATGACGATACCCGCCGCATGCGTCGAGGCGTTGGAATAAAGCCCTTCGAGCGTTTGCGCGATCTGCAGCATTTTGGCGACGCGAGGGTCCGTCTCGGAGGCCTCCTTGAGACGAGGCTCGGACTCGATGGCTTGTTTGAGATTGACCGGCGCCGCCGGATTCTGGGGCACTAGCTTGGCGAGCTTATCGACTTGCCCCAGCGGCATTTCGAGGACCCGGCCAACATTGCGCATGACGCCGCGCGCCAGAAAAGATCCAAATGTAATGATCTGCGCGACTTTATCGTTCCCATAGCGGGCCCGGACATAAGCGATCACTTCGTCGCGCCGCTCCTGGCAGAAATCAATGTCGAAATCCGGCATCGACACGCGGTCGGGATTGAGGAAGCGCTCGAACAAAAGTCCGAAGCGGATCGGGTCGAGATCCGTGATCGTAAGGGAATAGGCAACCAGGGATCCGGCCCCTGATCCGCGGCCCGGCCCAACTGGAATATCCTGCGATTTAGCATATTTGATGAAATCCGCGACGATCAGAAAATAGCCCGGGAAATTCATCTTGATGATCACATCGAGCTCGAAGGCGAGCCTGGCGTGATAATCAGGCGCTGTGAAGCCTTGTGCCGGTCCATGAACGGCAAGCCGCGCCGCAAGGCCAGCCTCCGCCTCGTTGCGAAGGACCTTGGCCTCGTCCTCGATGCCGCCATCGGCGAAGCGCGGCAGAATGGGCTTGCGGCTTAACGGCCGGTAACAGCAACGCAGCGCTATCTCGACGCTGTTGCTTGTGGCTTCCGGGACGTCCGCGAAAAGCGTCAGCATTTGCGCACGCGTCTTGAAACGATGCTCGGGGGAAAGCTGGCGGCGGGCACCGTCGCTGACAACTGTTCCCTCCGCAATACAGATTAAAGCATCATGGGCTTCATAATCAGGGGTCCCGGCGAAAAAAACCTCATTGGTGGCGATGAGCGGCAATGAGGCGCGATAGGCGAGGTCGAAGAGACGCGGCTCGATCGCGCGCTCTTGCTCAAGACCGTGGCGCTGGATTTCAACATAGAGCCTCTCCGGAAATAACCGCTCGAGCAACGCGGCGCGGCCAAAAGCAAGCTCGGCCCGGTCATGGGCGAAGGCGCGGTCGAGTGGTCCATCCGGGCCGCCTGTCAGCGCGATCAGCCCTTGGCTTCGCCCTTCGAGGCGCTCAATACAAACATGCGGGGGATCGCCAGGGTTTGGGTCGAGCCACGCACGCGAGGCAATGTACATCAGGTTCAAATATCCGGCGGCGTCCTGAGCCAGGAGCACGATGGACGCACGGCCCGCATCCGCCTCGCCGCGCGGGGCCATCGCCGCCGCATCCTGAAAATCGAAGGTGATTTGCATGCCAACGATCGGCTGCACACCCTCCTTAGCGAGCTTGTCGGAAAACTCCAGGGCGCCGAAAAGATTGTTCGAATCGGTTATCGCGAGTGCCGGCATGGAATCCGCAACGGCAAGCTTGGCGAGCTTGGCGACGCTCATCGCCCCTTCGCGCAGCGAATAGGAACTGTGCACATGGAGATGCACGAAGCCCGCACCGTCGCGGAGCTGGTCAACGTCTTCGTTGCTGTCTTGATTGGTGTTCGCGCGCGCGATCATTGCTCTTGTCCGATTCAACCGGGCGGCATTCTATCCCCGGAACGCGGGCTTTCGCGAACTCCTTTCGGGTTCCGAACACCTCATGCACAGGGCACGCACTTGATAAACTAAGCTGTAAGATTCTAAATTAGATGTACTCTGAGATCGGTGCCAACGTTATACGCTTTGCCGAGTGCGTAAACCCTATAAGGGTTTGCATAGATTGACACGTGTCAATGCCCAATGAAAGGTTTTGCGCATGAGCAAAGGGACGCCGGATTGCCTCACCGAGCAGCATCTAATTCTCTTCGGAAAAATCATACAATGGTTCGCCCGGCATGAAGTTCTTATGGAGGAGATTATGGCGACCGTCAGCGGCGCGGACGCGACTTCCATAAAGTTGTTGACCAGCGGCCTCTGCTTTACCGAGAAGCGCGATGCCCTGTTCAACCTGCTCCGCCACCGAGCGGTCCCGCTCGATCAAATTGACCAAATCCAGAGCTATCTCGAGGTCCTTCACACGTTTACCCCGTTGCGCGATGACATCACGCATTCCGTTTGGATTGAAGGTAAGCCGCAAAATTCGATTTGGCCGGCGTGGCTTAAGGCCGGACCCCGGACCGCCATCAAACCCCTGCACGATCTTGGCGATGACACAAAAGACTTCATCGAGGATGACGAAGATAAAGTCACATATACGCTGGATAATCTGAAAGAGACTGTTGGGACTCTTGAAATGAATTATGTCGAATTTCAAGAATTCACAGCAGGAATTGGTCTCATATCTTCAAATGCTGTGTGAGAGGCGGTTTTAAGACTCTCGGGTGCCGCGATCCGGCTTTTCCGCCTGGGGTCGCCGCACGGCCTCGATGAGGAAATCGAGGAATGCGGCCTTGCCCGCCAGATTTGTCCGGTCATTGGCGGCGATAGGATGCGGCTCAAATCCAAAGAATTGGAGCATGTCAAAACCGAAANNGTTGAACAACTTTTTCGGGACAAGCTCTAATGCCTCAAGCCGGCACTGGCTGCGCGACCTTCGCCTTTACCGTTTCCACGACCGCCTTAAAGGCTTCCGGCTGACTGATCGCAAGTTCGGAAAGCACCTTACGGTCGATTTCAATACCCGCTTTCGCGAGACCATCGATGAAGCGCGAATAGGTAAGTCCGTGTTCACGCACCGCCGCGTTGAGCCGCTGGATCCACAAAGCGCGAAAAACCCGCTTCTTGGCGCGGCGGTCNNCGCGTCGCATATTGCATCGAACGATCGACCGCCGCCTTCGCCGCCCGGATCGTATTCTTGCGGCGGCCATAAAACCCCTTGGCGGCTGCTAATGTCTTTTTGTGTTTGGCGTGCGAGGTAACGCCGCGTTTTACGCGTGCCATAAATGATCTCCGGACCTAAAAGGAAAATATCCAAACGATGGTGACAGCCTTCAGCCGTTCGGCAGAAAGAATTTGATGATATTGTCGCCATCGCTCTTGAACAGCACATTGGTGCCGCGCAGATTCCGGATCTGCTTAGGGGTGCGTTTGATCATTCCGTGGCGTTTGCCCCTTTGCGCATAGACCACTTTGCCTGTCGCGGTGATCTTGAAACGCTTTTTGGCGCCCGATTTGGTTTTCAGTTTGGGCATTTGGCTTAAATCTCCGTTGGGCGGCACGCATCAAAAATGCGCCGCCGGGCGGAACGGCACTGCCGTTCCTAATTTTTGCTTCAAGCGATAAAGAACCGCCACGGCAGCCCTTGAGCCGGGCGGTTGGAAACCGCGCCTTATACGCAAAGATAACAGAAAAGCAAGGCCCTGGACCGCACGATGCGCATCCGACCTTGCATAAACGGGACTATCGCTCTATATGAGTTTCACGTTCATGCTTCTCATAACGGTTGTTCAATTGCGGCAATCGCTTTATTGAGAGTGGGCCCTCCGGGACCCGCTCTTTTTTATTGCCTTTTGGGCTGCCTCAGGGCGCAAGCGTGAGTCCTGGATTTTAAGGCCGGAGCGAACCGGCGATGGAACGGCTAAGTTTGGATCACGGAAACAAAGCCATAGAGACGCAAGGCGTCCTCGATGAAGTTCGCTTGGATGAACCTCGCTTGATCGAGGAAACCGGGGTTGCCGCGCGCGTCGCGCATTTGGCGCAACCGGTTTTGGCCGGTCTTGGATACCGGCTGGTCCGGGTCAAGCTTTCGGCACAAGCGGGAACGACCGTGCAGATCATGGCGGAACGGCCGGACGGGTTGATGAATGTCAAGGATTGCGAGATCGTTAGCGCGGCTCTGTCGCCGGTTCTCGATGTCGAAGATCCGGTGAAAACGGCCTATCGCCTTGAAATTTCCTCGCCGGGGATCGACCGGCCGCTCGTCCGCGTCTCGGATTTCCGCCGGGCCTTGGCACAGGAAGCGCGTATCGAATTGAATAACGGTGTCGGCGGGCGCAAACGTTTCCGTGGTCTGATCGGTAAGGTCATAGGCGACGGCAGAAGCGCAGTGGTGATACTCGAGCGCAACGACACCAAGCCCGGCGAAGCAGCAACAGCCGAGCTGCCGCTCCACGACATTGCTGAGGCGAGGCTGATTTTGACCGAGGCGCTGATCCGCCAGGCGCTGCGGGCCGCCAAAGCGGCGCAAGATTCGGCTGGCGGCATCGAACCAGAGATGGGGGGAGCCGCGCCAGGGGATACCCGCGCCTATGAGCCGAGGCGTGGGGCCGGCCGCTTCGCGCGAGGCGCCACGAAGGCCAAACCCATGTCGCCTGCTGGCGTGCAGCTCAAATTCAAAAACGCCAGCCAAAAACAAACCAAATCGCCGCCACGCCGTTTCGGCGTGGCCTCGTCCAGCACGGGAGATAGAGATGGCAGTTAGCGCCAATAGGCTCGAACTCTTGCAGATTGCCGACGCCGTCGCGCGGGAAAAATCGATCGACCGCCAAATCGTCCTCGCCTCGATGGAGGACGCCATTCAAAAAGCGGCGCGGTCCCGCTACGGTCAAGAAACCGAGGTTCGCGCCGAAATCAATCCGAAAACTGGGGAGATCCGGTTTTCCCGCCTGCTTCTCGTCGTCGATCAAATCGAGAACGACGCCACGCAAATCACGGTCACCGAGGCGCGCAAGAAAAACCCCGCGGCACAGGTTGGCGACTGGATCGCCGAAACCTTGCCGCCCTTCGATTTCGGCCGGATCGCCGCGCAATCGGCCAAGCAGGTCATTGTGCAGAAGGTCCGCGAAGCGGAGCGCGACCGGCAATATCAGGAATACAAGGACCGGATCGGCGATATCGTCAACGGCGTCGTGAAACGGGTGGAATATGGCAATGTGATCATCGATCTCGGACGCGGCGAGGCAACGATCCGGCGTGACGAACTGATCCCGCGCGAGGTCTTCCGGCCCGGCGACCGCGCCCGCGCCTATGTCTATGACGTGCGGCGCGAACAGCGCGGGCCGCAGATTTTTCTCTCGCGCACGCATCCGCAATTCATGGCCAAGCTGTTCCGCCAGGAAGTGCCAGAAATCTACGACAACGTCATCGAGGTCAAATCGGTCGCGCGCGATCCTGGCTCACGCGCCAAGATCGCGGTGATTTCGCGGGATACTTCGATCGACCCGGTCGGCGCTTGCGTCGGCATGCGCGGGTCGCGGGTGCAGGCGGTCGTCAATGAATTGCAGGGCGAAAAGATCGATATCATCCCCTGGTCGCCGGATGCCGCCACCTTTATTGTCAATGCGCTGCAGCCGGCCGAAGTTGTCAAGGTCGTGCTCGACGAGGATTCCGCCCGGATCGAAGTCGTCGTGCCCGATGACCAGCTCTCGCTGGCGATCGGGCGCCGCGGCCAAAACGTCCGGCTGGCGTCACAGCTCACCGGCTGGGATATCGATATTTTGACGGAGGCGGAGGAATCGGAACGCCGGCAGAAGGAATTTGTCGAACGCACGAACATCTTCATGAAAGCGCTAAACGTCGACGAAGTTGTTGGCCAATTGCTTGCGTCGGAAGGTTTCCGGTCAGTCGAGGAATTGGCTTTCGTGGAGCCGACCGAGGTCGCCGCGATCGAGGGGTTCGACCAAGACACGGCCGTTGAAATTCAGTCCCGCGCCCATGAGTATTTGGCAAAACTCGAGGCGGAGCTGGACGCCCGGCGACAAGAACTCGGGGTTTCCGACGACCTCAAGGAGGTGGCCGGGGTGACGACGGCGATGCTCGTCAAATTTGGCGAAAACGGCATCAAAACCGTCGAGGACCTCGCCGGCTGCGCGACCGACGATCTTGTTGGCTGGAGCGAACGCAAGGATGGCGAGACGACGAAGCACGCCGGCATTCTTGACGGTTTCGAAATCTCACGCGAGGAGGCGGAAACGCTCATCATGACTTCGCGGGTCAAGGCGGGCTGGATCGACTCTATCCCAGACCGGGCGGCGGAAGACCTCTTTGTGAACGAGACGGATGGTTAAAGCTGGCCCGGCCGAAAAGTTTCAGCGTTTTTGGATAAAACCGTTTGATAAAACAAAGTGATAGAGATCATGAGCCCTTCCACTTGAAACGGTCATGGTCAAGGAGAAACGCATTTGGCAAGACTCGGACTCCTCGACGCGGAAGGGTCCCCCGAGCGAACCTGCATCGTCACCCGGACGAAAGGTTTGCCGGAGGACATGATTCGCTTCGTCATGGGACCGGGTGCGATCGTGGTGCCCGACATCGGACGAAAATTGCCGGGACGCGGCGTTTGGGTAACGGCGCGGGCTGATCGCGTTGCGGAAGCTGTCAAACGGCAAGCTTTTTCCCGTGGTTTTAAGACAAAGGCCGTAGCGTCGGAAAGTTTGGCGGCCGAGATCGAAGCTCTGTTGACAAAGGATTGTCTCCAGGCTTTGTCGATGGCCAACAAAGCGGGGCTCGTCATCACCGGCTTTGCCAAAGTGGAACAGGCTATTGCCTCGCGGACCGTTGCTGGCCTCATTCATGCGGCGGATTGTGGTGCTGACGGAATGCGCAAACTCGGGCAAGACCTGCGCCGGTGCTATGGCGGTGACCAAGCAACACCGCGCGTAAAACTGTTTTCGTCCGACCAATTGGATTTGGCTTTGGGACGGACAAATGTGATACATGCAGCTCTGATCGAAGGATCGGCAGCTGAGGGTTTTTTGGGACGCTGCCGGAAGTTGGCGCTTTACCGGTCCGGATCGCCTGCACTGGCAAGTCCTGACCGGGCAAGTCCAGACCGGGCAAGGCAAGACCGGGAAGACCATGACTGGGAAAGCCCAGACCCGGTCGCCGTCCGGACTGCAATCGAATGAAACCGGATGAAACCGGATGAAACCGGATGAAANNAACCGGATGAAACCGGATGAAATGAAATTGAGAAGCGCGCCGAACGTTCGGCGCAATGAAACCGAATGGGCGCGGGCCCGGGATTGAAATACTGATGAATGACACCAAGAACCCTGGTGACACGACACTGAGCGTCGCTCCGGCCAAGAAGCTGACCTTGAAGCGGCCAGTCGAGGCGGGCATCGTGCGCCAGAGCTTTTCGCACGGACGCTCGAAAGCGGTGGTCGTCGAGAAAGTGAAACGTCGTGCGATCGCACCGGGGGAAACACATCCGCCGCGCGAGACTGTTGTGGCACCGCCGCCACCAGCACCCGCCGCCGCCNNCCCCAAGGCCGCGCCAGCAGCCGGCCCAGCCGCACACACAAGCGCCTCAACACCGGGCATCATCCGGGGTTATTTTACGTTCGCTGACGGAAGAGGAACGGGAAGCCCGCTCGCGCGCCCTTTCCGATGCCCGTGAACGCGAGGTGGAAGATCGGAAGCGTGCCGAGATCGAGGCCAAGGTCCGCGAAGAGCGAGANNNGCCCGCGAATTTGAAGAGCGGACCGCGGCCGAAGCGCGGAAACGCGAGGAAGAGTTGCGCCGTGCGCAAGAGGCGGAAGCCAAACGCCGCTCGGAAACCGAGGCCAAACGGCGTCTTGCCGGCGGCGAACCGGCCCCAGTCCCCTCGGGGCCGGCCGTGCGCAGGCCGCCAGCCGCCGCGCCCATAGTTCCGGCCGGCCTTTCTCCGGCAACACCAAGACCAGCCCTGGCCGAGGAAGAGGAAGCTCCGCATATTATTCGCCGTCCCGGCATGCCGGTGAAGACTGCGATTCCGCGCCCCGTCAAGGGCGCCGAGCAAAAAAGCCGTGGCCGCCTGACGGTCGCCAATGTCACCGGCGAAGAAGAAGAACGCACAAGATCGGTTGCGGCTTTCCGCCGCCGCGTTCAACGGCTCAAGGGCCATGTCAACGAGGTTAAGGAAAAGCTCACCCGCGAGGTGATCCTGCCCGAGACGATCACGATCCAGGAACTGGCCGGCCGCATGTCGGAGCGCGGCGTCGATGTCATCAAGCTTCTGATGAAGCAAGGACAGATGGCGAAAATCACCGATGTCATCGATGCGGACACGGCGCAACTCATTGCCGAGGAACTCGGTCACACCGTCAAACGGGTCGCCGAAGCGGATGTCGAGGAAGGGCTCTTCGATACGCCGGACACGGGTGACAATCTTGTGCCGCGCCCTCCGGTCGTGAC
>PLUZ01000536.1 GCA_003162995.1 Methylocapsa sp.
GTGGAGCGGCGCATCGCGACGCCGCTGATCACGATCCGGCGCACGAAATTCGGCAAAGACGCGGCGTGGCTCGTCTCGCTCATGAATGAATTCGATGCGGCGGCGCTGGTGATCGGCTTGCCTCTCAATATGGATGGATCGGAAGGCCCGAGCGCTCAAGGAGCCCGCGCCTTCGCCCGCAATTTCGCGCCGCTTTCAGGGCGCCCTTGCGTCTTTTGGGACGAGCGGCTCTCGACCGCGGCCGTCACCCGCACGCTGATTGAACAGGATGTTTCCCGCGCCAAGCGCGCCGAAGTGGTCGACAAGATGGCGGCGGCCTTTATCCTGCAAGGCGCGCTCGACCGGCTGCGGTGGCTTGGGCCGGCCGCGTAAGGAAGGGCCAAAGGGGGCTGTCTCAAACTGGGGGGATGCTGCTTTCTGCTGCCGCTTCTTTTGCTGCCCGCGCGTCCAAAAGCGCCGTGCGGATTCGCCTTAGCTCCTTGCGGACGGCTTTGAGATCCTCCGGCGGACGCCCCATCGCCGCCGCGATTTGACCTGGGACCGGCTGCGCGTCGCGGTGCAGCGACTTGCCTTTTTCGGTGAGGGTCAGGCGCACCCGGCGCTCATCCTTGGGGTCTCTTGCACGGTGAATGAGACCCATAGCCTCAAGCCGCTTGAGGAGGGGCGTAAGGGTTCCGGAATCAAGGAAGAGACGTTCGCCGAGCTGCTTGACCGTCACATCGCCGCCTTCCCACAGGACCAGCATCGCGAGATATTGCGGATAGGTAAGACCGAGCTTTTCAAGCAAGGGCTGATAGGCCTTGTTGACGGCGTGCATGGTTGAATAGATGGCGAAGCAGAGCTGCTGTTCGAGCCTTGGCTTTGCTGCTGCTTCAGACATGACACGGCCCCTACTAGTTTGTGTACAATTGTATTGTATAACATATAAACAAGTTTCGTACCAGACGCGCTCATCTTACATTGCGCGCAATTAGCTTTCCCCGGCGCGAAGCTTTTTCAGCGCATAAAGCGCCTCCAGCGCGGCGCGAGGCGAAAGCGCATCCGGGTCGATCGCGTCAAGGGCTTGCCCGAGAGCATCGCTTTGAGCGAGTGCGGCGGCAGGCGCTTTGGACGCCGTAAACAAGGGCAGATCGGCGACGGACCGGTCCGCGTGGGAGAGCCGCTCGGCGGCCTCGAATTCGGCCAAGAGCTCCCGCGCCCGGGCAACAACCGGGGCGGGGAGGCCCGCGAGCTTGGCAACCTGTATCCCATAGGAGCGGTCGGCGGCGCCAGGGACGATCTCATGCAAAAACACCACTTCGCCATTCCAATCGGTCACCCGCACGGTCAGATTGTCGAGCCGGTCGTGTTTCTCGGCAAGCCGTGTCAATTCATGAAAATGTGTGGCGAACAGCGCCCGCGCGCGATTTTTTTCATGCAGATGTTCGATCACCGCCCAGGCGATGGAAAGCCCGTCGAACGTGGCGGTGCCGCGGCCGATCTCATCGAGGATCACGAGCGAGCGTTCGCCCGCCTGGTTAAGGATCGAGGCCGTCTCGATCATCTCGACCATGAAGGTCGAGCGGCCCCGCGCAAGATCATCCGCCGCGCCGACCCTGGAATAGAGCTTGTCGACGGTGCCGATGTGGGCGCATTTCGCGGGCACGAAGGACCCTATCTGCGCCAGGATGGCGATCAAGGCGTTCTGCCGCAGATAGGTGGATTTGCCGGCCATGTTCGGGCCGGTCACGACGGCGATCCGCCCGCCCTTGCCGGCCAGGCCCGAAAGCTTGCAGTCATTGCCGGCAAAGGCCTGACCCTGCAGGCGCAGCGCCGCCTCGACGACGGGATGGCGCCCGTTTTCAATTGCGAAGGCAAGCGATCCATCGACCACGGGCCGCGTCCAATCCTGGGTTTCCGACAGTTCGGCGAGCGCCGCCGCGACATCGATGGAAGCGAGCGCACCGGCAAGATTTTTGAGCGCGCCCTCGGCGCCGAGGAGAAGGGCTGCTAGCTCCTCGAAGATCGCGCTCTCGCGGGCCAGCGCCTCCTCGGCGGCTGAGGCAATCTTGACCTCGAGTTCGGCGAGTTCCTTGGTCGAGAAGCGCATTGCGTCCGCCATGGTTTGGCGGTGCACAAAGAAACCGTCATGCGGCGGCTTCAGGAGGCGTTCGCCATGCGCTTGCGGAACCTCGATGAAATAGCCGAGAAAATGATTGTGCTTGAGTTTGAGCTGCTTGGTGCCCGCCACATCGGCATAGCGCGCCTGCAATGCGGCGATCACGCCGCGGCTTTCATCCCGCAGCGCCCGGAACTCGTCGAGGGCCGCATCATAGCCGGGGCGGACAAAGCCGCCGTCGCGGCGGTTGAGCGGCAGGGAGTCGGCAAGCGCTAGCCGCAAACGCATGGCAAAAGTTGGGTCGAGCCCCGCTGTGGCCTCGCGCGCCTCGGCCAGATCCTGCGGCAGCAGCCCGGCCCCCGCCAGACTTTGCGCGAGGGCTCGCGCGGCCTCCAGTCCATCACGCAGGTGAGCTAGATCGCGCGGCCCGCCACGATTGAGGGACAGACGCGACAGGGCGCGGCTGATATCGGGCGTGGCTTTGAGGCACGCCCGGACCTCCTTGCGCAAGCCCGGCTCGCCCGCAAAAAACGAGACAGCGTCCAGGCGGGCCTCGATCTCCTTGGGCTGGGTCAAGGGCGCCGCCAGCCGCTCGGCGAGCAGGCGGCTGCCTGGCGCGGTGACGGTTTTGTCGATGGCGGCCAGCAAAGACCCCTCCCGCGCGCCCGCCAAGGTTCGCGTGAGTTCGAGATTGGCTCTTGTCGCGGCATCGATGTCCATCCGCGCATCGCGCGAGAACCGGCTTGGCAGGTTCAGGGCCGGACGCGCGGAAAATTGGGTGCGCTCGATATAGAAAATCGCGACGGCGGCGGCAGCGATCTCGGCGCGGGACAGGGCGCCCAATCCCTCCAAGGTGGCGAGCCCGAAATAATCCTTGATGCGGCGCGCCGCGCTTTCGCCCTCTCCCGCCTCGCGGCCAAGCGGCGTTATGGGCAGCTTCGTCTCCCGCGCGAGCCTCGCCAAGCACGGCACCGCGAGAAGCGCTTCAGGGGCGACGATTTCGGCCGGCTCAAAGCGCGCGATCTCGGCCTCGAGGGACGACTCGGTGGCAGTGGCGACGATAAAGGACCCCGTCGAAATATCGACGCANNTTGGCGCGGACGGGATCGAGCAGAAGCTCCTCGGTGATGGTGCCGGGCGTCACCAGGCGCACCACCTCGCGGCGGACCACGGATTTGCCGCCACGCTTGCGTGCCTCGGCCGGGTCCTCGATCTGCTCGCAGACGGCAACGCGGTGGCCCTGGCCGATCAGCCTATTCAGATAATCCTCGGCGCGCTCGACCGGCACGCCGCACATGGGGATATCCATGCCCTCATGCTTGCCGCGCTTCGTCAGCACAATGGAAAGCGCACGGGCGGCGATCTCGGCGTCTTCAAAAAACAATTCGTAGAAATCGCCCATGCGATAGAACAGGAGAGAGCCCGGATTCGCCGCCTTGATCGCGTGATATTGCGCCATCATCGGCGAGATTTTGGCGCTATCCGGGCCGCCCCGCGACGC
>PLUZ01000545.1 GCA_003162995.1 Methylocapsa sp.
TGGTTTTAACTAAGACGGGATCGTTAAGCTGGCTTCGGAGTCGTTGCAAAATATGGCTCATAGCCGGTTGGCTGATGAACATCTTTTCCGCAGCTCGTGAAACGCTCCGCTCTTCCATGAGCAACTTGAATGCATAGAGCAGATTCAAATCGAAATTCCTAAGATCTGTCATTTGTCATAAAGCAATCTGTTCATGGGTGAACCATCGACAGTACGACGACAGAACGCCTGTCGTCGAACCGCAATTCGTGATAATTTTTTTGAATGGGCTCATAACAACTATGCATTTTACCAGTTGGGGTTTCGATTTTATGTATTTACCACGCTTTCACCAAATGGTTGCGAAGCCAGCGACGGCCAGGGGGATGGAATCAGGCAGCGTGATCGCCGCAGTTCCTGACACTGATGCTACCGTGAACTTGAATCCTCTACGGATTGTCGTCGCCGCGGACTTCTGTGCATTTTGTCGGACCACATAAGTAGGTGCACCTAAAGCGAATCGCCTTACTGCCCTTCCTTGCCTTGCTGCAATTCGAAGGCGTGTTCACAAGATGAGGAGGGCTGCGTGCAACGCCATTTCTGATGATCAGGGACGGCACCGCTAAAATCTCTAGAGGTCTGTGCTCTTCCTTTTGATTAGCCACGCGCCGACGAACACCCTGGCCGGCGAGAGGGACAATCTGCCTTCAGCTAAACTGACGCATAATCAACAATTGGATCTAAGGGAGAAACATGAGTAGCAAGATTCTCGAGGAAGTTCTGGCAGCAAATGCCACATATGTTGAGGGTTTTGGCGAAAAAGGTCAGCTCGCACTGCCCCCCGCTCGGCGGTTCGCAATTCTTACCTGCATGGATGCACGGCTCGATCCGGCAAAATATGCTGGCCTATCCGAAGGCGATGCGCATGTCATCCGCAATGCCGGTGGGCGTGCAACAGATGACGCCATTCGCTCGCTTGTTATCTCGCACAAATTGCTTGGAACGCTGGAGTGGTTTGTCGTTCATCACACCAATTGCGGCATGGAGTTGTTCTGCGACGAGATCATGAGCGATCTGTTGGAAGACAATCTCACGACGGCATCTTTTGATGGCAAGCAGTGGTCCAATCCGAATCACGGTGGAGGCTGTGCAGCTGGCCATTTCATCAAGTGGCACACGATCCGCACTCAAAACGAGAGCGTGATCCAAGACGTTCGGCAGATCCGGGAACATCCCCTGGTGCCGCGCAACATCCGTATCTATGGCTATATCTATGACGTGACGACTGGCCGCATCAACGAAGTCACAACGGCAACGGAAGCTGGGCGTGCGGCGTGACAAAGGCCTTCACTCTTTGAGACAGTGGAAGAGCGCATATCCGCAATTCCATCCCCAGATCGCCCACAAAGCATCGAGCCAACAGGAGGTAAAGGCATGATCAAAGCGATCACCCCGGAAATGGTAGGGTTTGCGATCATCTCAATTCTGCTGATCTGTGTAGCTATGTTTCGCAGTAAATCATAGAGCGGGATAGGAAGAAAAAGCGTGCGGCTTTCCTGCCGAGAGGCCACCAATACGATCGGACAATCGCGTCTTCGTTTTCAAGTTTGTTGCAACGAACCCCGTGTCATAGGCGACGACACGAGGCTGTTTTGCCAGATTTGGTACAGCGCGCTGCTGAAGCCCTATTCAGAGCCTGATCCGCCGTCACGCGTGACTTAGCAAGAAGAAACCCCAAACAGAGGAGGAACCAATGTCCGCAATTCCATCCCCAGACCGCCCACCTATCGATCCTTATCCGCTTAGCCCCTATGTCGCTTGGGCGGGCAATCGAAACCGCGATCCAATACTGCAAGCCTTTAAAGAGCTTTTCCCAAAAAGCGGAAACGTTCTTGAACTTGCGAGCGGCGCCGGCAATCACATAAATTATTTCGCGCCCCATTTTCCGCAAGTTCAGTTTCAGCCGTCCGACTACGATGCAGACGTATTCTCGACGATTAAGAAGAGACGCGCGGATCAGCGTAACGCCAATGTTGCCGATCCGATAAAAATCGATTTGACCGCGCCCGAAACCTGGCCTGATCCCAAGGATCGGCTCTATGACGTTATATTCGTCGTGAATTTGTTCCAAGTCGCGCCGGTTAGTATCGCCGACGGCATCGCGCAAGTGGCCGCCCGCGTTCTAACCAAAGACGGCTTTGTTGCGATCTATGGACCGTTCAGGGTCGACGAGAAATACACCACGCAATCCAATGAAGCCTTTGATAAGGAAATTCTTGCCGCCCAGGTTTCAGAATGGGGCCTCAAGGACGTGAGAGACCTCGAAAAAGCGGCGAACCTGCATGGCATCGCATTACAGAAAATCATCGACATGCCGGCCAATAACTTCGTTCTCGCCTTCGGTCGCGTGTAAGCGACGTGTGGTGGGAACTTGCGGGTGTCACTCGGAACGCCTCCTGCACGCAGTAGCGGCCAGGATTAGCTCAACGGGCGGCACAGATGAACCCTCCAGCGAGAATGATCTCGAACTTGTCGTCTATAATGTTGGGAACAACTTAGCGGCGCCCGCTCTTGAAACGCAGACAAAACTGTTCGAAGAGTTGTTGCGGCAGAATGCCCTGGGAGGCTTTTTAGTTTGCCGCGAAGCCGTCCGCCCGGTTTGCACCCCCGCCAAAGAGGAACCATTTTCTTCGCCGGCGCGACAGCCTCGCTTCGCGCGCGTACGCCCTTCCTTGCTTTCGCCTCCGCCAAAGCGGCACTCTGAGCGGTTGCGCAGGGTCACGCGCGGGAATTTGGACCACAGGGTCTCCATGTCGCACATCTTGTCATAGATGGTACCATCCAAGGCGAATAGGCGGCCGTCAAGTTTCCAGGCTATGTTCGTTCGAAAGGCGAGAACGGTTTGCTCGCAGTCGATGTGATCGCCGATTCTTATTGGACGCTCCATCGTCAGCCGGCAAGCGCCTGGTCTCACGAACTCGACTTGCGGCCATTCAAGGAACTGTTTTGACCGTTCACCCAGAGCTCGTGGGGGATAGCGCTAACGCCAAGTCGCTATTCAGTCAGCTCGGTCCGGATGTCTGGAAAGGGTCAACCTGAGAAAGGCTCACAATGAGCATATGTTTTCCGGAATGCCTCGGATAGCTGCCGGAAGCGAGCCGTGTCGGCACTTACGTTGAGCGCCAATACGAGACATGATCGCGCGCTGCCAGGCTCGGGATGTAGAGCACACTACTCCTTCCGCGCGAACAGATCCGTCGCACCCGGTTTGAGCACAACGTAGCAGCGCCGCCATGGCGCGTCGTCGATCAGGCGCCATTTGTGACCGCTGCCGGCGGTGTCGGTCGCCACGAGGACGTCGCCGGGGCGGATGATGAAAGTCTCGCCGTCGCGAGTGGTAAATTCGAGTGTGCCAGCGAGCGTGATGACGTATTGCGGTTCCGGTGCGTCGTGCCAGTCGAAGCTAGAATGTGGCGGCGATTCCTTGAAGTGCACGGCTATGACGTCAGTGCGTCGATCCAGCGTCAGCGTGCCTTCAAGTACGTGCGAGGCATTGTCCTCACCAGTATACAGCTTGAACGCATGCATCGCATCACCCTTATACGGCCGCGCCAGTGCCCGGCCAGGCGGCCTGCAGCTTTGCGAACTCGCAACTCTCGCGCAATGCCTCAATGGTGGCATCGACGGCATCGCAGAGATCGGCGCGCTCCTGGGCATAGGCGATCCCGAGCGGTTCATGGGTCGGAATCTGCATCGCGATCGCGAGTTCTGGTCGCTCGTGCGTGAGCCATGAAATCACGGGGAAGAGTTTGATAACGAGGCCGATGCGTCCGGCTTCGAGGTCATCGAGTGCTGTGCCGATACCGCGGTAGGGATAATAGCGGATCGCGGAGATTTCGCCCTGCGCCAGCAGGCGCCGGGAGACAATGTCTGACGTATTCCCCTTCTGTATGCCGGCAGTCAGGCCGCGCAGGTCGGCGGTCGAGCTGACATGGGGCGTCAGTCGCCGATTGACCGCGATGCCCTGGTTGAACCGCAAATATGGGCGCGAGAACCGCACGATCACAGCACGTTCCGGTGTGATCGTCGTTCCCGATATCACCGCGTCGCAGGTCCCCTGAGCCAGCTCCGCGAAGATGCCGTTGAAATCCTCGCCTGCATAGGCAAGCGGCCGCGGTTCGAGGGAGAGGCGGCCGCACACCGCGCGCATTAGTTCGATGTCGAATCCGGTGGCGATGCCATTCTTCATGATGTCGAAGGGCGGATCTGGATAGGCTGATAGTATGGTGAGAGTGCCGGGGATCAGCGTACGCATCATACCTCAACCCCGACGATGGTCGATCTGTTGGCGGTCGCGAGCCTTTATACATCATCCGAGGTCTGCAGAGGAGAGGACGATGCCCAAGAATTTTGGTCCATGACCGCTCAGGGTCAATCACTACCGACACGGCCGGCGCCGGAAGACATCCTATGTCGCAAATTGTTCGAAAGCTGATGTGAATTAAAGGCCTTCGAGTGACCGCGCATGATGCTCATCCTCAGTAACTGAGGAGTTTGACCATGCAAGATCACAGAAATACAGACCCGACCGCACCCAGGCGCGTGCCTTGGAATAAGGGCAAGCTGATCGGGGCAAAGCCACCGTTCCGGCCAAAGCACGTCTGGTCGATACGGACCAAGCTACAGATCGAAGGGCGGACGCGCGACCTGGCAATGTTCAATCTGGCCATCGATAGCAAGCTGCGTGGCTGCGATGTCGTCGCCCTCAAGGTCGAGGATGTTGCACCGAGCGGATACGCAGTCGATCGGGCCACGGTCCGACAGAAGAAGACCGGTCAGCCCGTCAGGTTCGAGTTGACGGAGCAAACCCGCCAAGCTGTCGATGATTACCTGAGAGCCGTCACCAAGAAGCCCGGCGAATTTATGTTCACTGGCCGGCGGGGTTCGGGGAGGAGCATCACGACGAGACAGTACGCGCGGCTCGTCTCCGAGTGAATTGCATGCATAGGCATAGGCCTAGACCCATACCTTTTCGGCACCCACTCACT
>PLUZ01000304.1 GCA_003162995.1 Methylocapsa sp.
GCGAATTGAGATGGCTGCAAGGGATAGGCAAGCGCGCCACGCAACGAGCCCGGCGGTATATAGTGTGATTGCGAGATGAACATCATGGTTTGCGCGGGCGGCAGCAAGATGCGCCCAGTTCCCCACGGCCAAAGGCCCGCGATCGCGCTAAAGAAACTGGTCTTGCCGCCCCGCCGCTTGCCGATGATCAGAACCCGCTCCCCCGGATTGATAACGACATGTTTCTCGCTGAGCCTCGTGCAAGCTGTGGGCGAGGCGATGCCTATTTGGTCGAACACGAGCTGGTCGTCAGCCGTCGGAACAAGCTCGATCCGGCCCGTCTCGCCGCCAAGTTTGTCCATCTCGAGAAGGGCCAGACGGAAGCTTGCGACGCGCAAAAGCGTGGCGCGCCAATCGGCGATCGTGCTAAAATTATCAACAAACCAGCGTAGCGCCTGCTGTACCTGATTGAAGGCCCCAGCCGCCATCATCAATCCGCCGAGCGACATATCACCCGCGAAATAGCCGGGCGCCGCCACGATGAATGGCGCCACGATCGCGAACCACCCGTAACCCGCCGTGACCCAAGTGAGGCGCGTTATCCCGCTCACGAGCCGCCGCATCATTGAAAGGACCTGATCGAATTCGCGGTTCAGATAATCCTTTTCATCGGTTTCGCCGCCATAAAGGGCAATGGACTCGGTGCGCTCATTGACCCGCACGAGAGCGAAACGCAAATCCGCCTCGCGCGCATAGCGTTCGGCGTTGAGTGAGATCAGCGGGCGCCCGACGCGCCAGCTTACAAGGGACGCGATGCCGGCATAGGTCAGCGCCAACCAGACCATGTAGCCTGGCAGAGCGAAGTTCAATCCATCGACGGAAAAGTTTACGCCGTTCGAGACGGTCCATAATACGGTAATAAAAGCAATGAGAAGGAGGCTCGATTGGAGCAAGCCAATGCCGAGGTCGGTCGAGGTCTCCACCAGGTGACGGGCGTCTTCATGGATACGCTGATCGGGGTTCACGCCGATTTCGCCGGCGCCGGAGAGGCGAAACGCACGCTTAGGCACGAGCCATTGATCGAAGAGATCGTGCGTCAGCCCATCGCGCAGCTTCAACTTGCTCATCTCTCTGAGCCAGGCCTGGGCGACATTCAAGGCCAACAGCGCCCCAGCGAGCACCACAAAGATCACAAGCTGGTACAAAAACTCCGAAAAGTCCTTGCGCGAGAGCGCATCGTAAAACGGCTTGTTCCAGGCATTGAGCTTGATCTGGAGGAAGGCGGTCAGCCCGACCACGACGCAGAGTGCGACGCCGAGCGAAATGAGTATGTTGCGTCCCGGCGAATGAAAAAAAGTCGTGATCATCATCCAGAGCTGCGGCGCGAGCTCCTCTTCCCGCGCCGAGGCCGCCGCTTCGCTTTCAGATGGTTTTTTGGTCTCGTCAGCCATTTGCGCCCGATTCCATTTTCCTGCGTGTCGCCTTAGCATGAGGTTTAGAGCACGATCCCCGGCAAGTGGAAACCGGTTTCGCGTTCAAGATTCTACGACAAAACAAGCTTTAACTCACATTACCAGGACAAGACCTCGCCGATGAATAGGATCGAAAATCTCCTCGCGGCGATGACCGTCGAGGAAAAGATCGGCCAGCTCAACATGGTGGCGGCCGGATATGCCGTCACCGGGCCGGTCCTGGCAAGCGGGACAGCCGAGGGCATTCGCGCCGGGCGTATCGGCAGTCTCCTCAACCTTTGGGGAGCCCAGGAGATCCACGCGATGCAGAAAATCGCGGTGGAGAAGACAAGACTAAGCATTCCGCTTCTGGCCGGCTTCGACGTTCTGCATGGGCATAGAACCATTTTCCCAATCCCGCTCGCCGAAGCGGCTTCCTTCGAACCTCGCTTGTGGGAAGCGAGCGCCCGCGCGGCGGCGATCGAGGCAGCCGCCGACGGCATCAGTATGACCTTCGCGCCCATGCTCGATATCGCGCGCGATCCGCGCTGGGGACGGATCGCCGAGGGCGCCGGCGAAGACCCTTGGGTCGTCACGCAATTCGCCATAGCCAAGGTGCGCGGCTTCCAAGGCGATGGCTTGCCGGAAGGCTTGGCAAGCGCCGGAGCCGTTGCCGCCACGGCTAAGCATTTCTGCGCCTATGGCGCGGCCCTTGCCGGACGTGACTATGCCTCAGCGGATGTTTCCGAACGTCTTTTGCATGAAGTCTATTTGCCACCCTTCGCGGCGGCCGTGGCCGCTGGCTGCGCCGCGATCATGCCGGCCTTCAACGATATCGCCGGGATTCCGATGACCGCCCATATTCCCTTGCTGCGCGACTGGCTGCGCCGCGAGGCCGGGTTCGACGGCGTGATCGTCAGCGACTATAATGCGGTTGCCGAATTGATACGCCACGGCATTGCCTGCGATCTCGTTGAGGCGGCCGCGGCGGCGCTCCGGGCCGGCATTGATATCGACATGATGAGCGGCGCCTACAGCCAGGGCTTGGCCCCGGCGATTGCGCGCGGCTTGGTTTCGATCGAGGCGATCAATGCCGCCGTGCGCCGGGTGCTCAAGCTTAAAGAGCGTCTTGGTCTGTTCGATGATCCCTACCGGCGCGGTTCGGCGGGCGCCAGCGCTCCCGGCGTTTCTGCGGCCGGTCGCGATCTCGCGCGCGAGGCGGGGCGGCGGTCTATTGTCCTTCTCGCCAATGACCATGTGCTGCCGCTGTCGCCAGAGCTGCGCCGCATCGCGCTCATTGGTCCGCTTGCCGATGCCCGCGCCGACATGCTCGGACCGTGGGCGATGGCCGGGAACGCTTCCGATCCTGTCACGATCCGCGAAGGTCTTGCGGCGGCGCTGCCCGATGCCGAGATTGTCTTTGCGCCAGGTGTGACCATCGCGGGGGAGGATACCTCGGGCATCGCCGCCGCGCGGGAGATTTGCCGCGACGCCGATCTCGTTCTTTTGTGCCTTGGCGAAGCCGCCTCCATGAGCGGCGAAGCAGCGAGCAGAGCGAACCCTGGTCTACCCGGCGCCCAGAACGCGCTTGCCGAAGCGATTTTCGAGCTCTGCAAGCCGGTCGTCGTGCTGATTTCCTCGGGGCGGCCGTTAATGATCAGCACCATCGCCGCAAAGGCCCAGGCGTTGGTTGCCACTTGGTTCCTTGGTGTCGAAGCAGGCAATGCCATCGCCGACGTGTTGACCGGGACATTCAATCCCACCGGGCGGCTTCCCGTCACTTGGCCCCGCGATGTTGGCCAAGTGCCGATTTTCTTCGCCGAGCGGCCAAGCGGCAGGCCCGCCGACCCGGACAATCATTACACGAGCAAATATCTCGATATGCCGATCGAGCCGCTGTTCCCGTTTGGACACGGATTGAGCTACAGCCGCTTCGGCTTGAGCAAACCGCGCATAAACAAGAAGGATTTCAAGCGCGGCGACGAATTGACGATCGAGGTGGACGTTATCAATGAAGGCGCCGCCGCCGGGGAGGAAACAGTTTTCCTTTTTGCGCGAGACATTGTGGCGAGCGTGACGCGTCCCCTGCTGGAACTCAAGGGCGTGGGCAAGATCGCGCTCGCCCCCGGGGAAGGTGGCACCATTTGCTTCAGGCTGGCCGCCGAAGCACTCGCTTTTCCGGGAAGCGATCTTCAGCCGGTTTTCGAGCCGGGCGAATTTCTGTTGTCGGCTGGCCCAAGCGCCGATCCGCATGGCTTGCTGACGGTTAAAGTGCGCGCCCTGCCCGGCTGATAGGGATGTTCCTTGCAGGGCTTGCGGGCGCGCCCTGCCGCCGCTATAAGAACGGCGAAGCAAAGTGCGGCCGGAAAAGGTTCGGCGGCGCGCCGGAGTGTAGCGCAGCCTGGTAGCGCACCTCGTTCGGGACGAGGGGGCCGGAGGTTCGAATCCTCTCACTCCGACCATTTTGTTTCTATGTTTCGATAAATGAGACCGCGATAGCGGCACCGGTTGCGGGCTTTGAGGATGGGGAGTTTCCGCCAAGGTTCGATTGCAAGGCGCGCTGCGCTTAGCGCTTTTGCGCTTTACGCGCTTCTGCTGCAAGCCTTCCTTGCCGCTTCCGCGCCAGCCCCGGCATTCGCTTTTCCGGGCGAAATTAGCAGCGTTACTTGTACCCTGGACGGATCCGGTTCTGGAACTCCGGGTGGAGATCCTGTCCAGCATCACGGCCTTTGCTGCATTCTGGCTTGCGCCGCCGCTTGTTGCGCCTATGCCGGGACGGCATCGCCGATTGCCGGTTTTCCGGAGCGGGTTGCCTCCCCCATCCAGTTCACACTCGCGCAAGGGCTCCCTGCGCGTCCTCTGCTCAAGCATTATTTCGCCGCGCGCGGTCCTCCCGCGAACATCTGATCGCGCGCTCGCGCCGCCCGGTTTTCGGGCTTTTCATGGCGATCCTCGCGTCGCCGCTTGGCGCAATTTCCGCCCTGCCACCGGACATGAGCCGTTTGGCGCCAGCGAAACTGGCGTCAGCCTCGAGTCCGGCCAATCAGGCCGGAAACCAAGCCGAGGACAAGACCCCCGGACTTACCGGCGCATTCGGCTTTGTCCAATCGCGATAAAGCGCGGGCATTCTCGAAACACACCGCTTTTCCAATTCACGCGGCCGGCGTGGCCCTTCGCGGCCCCGGCTGACTCATGAGGTTACCGATGTTGCTTTCCACCTTTGGCGCAGCCGTCTTTGCGCTCGCCTTGATTTTCGCTTGGGTTTTCACCCCCGCTGAACCGCTGGAGGCTGCTCATGTCCGCAGCTAACGCTGCCCTTGCGGGCTTATATCAGGCCCACGCCAGTGAATTGCACGGATTTGCCCGACGCCGCGTCGGCCGGCAAGAGGCAGAGGATGTCGTGCAGGATGCCTATCTCCATCTCCTCCAACGAGGTACCGCCGCGACCCTCGAACAGCCGCGCGCCTATCTCTTTCGCACTGCCGCCAATCTGGCGGTGGATTTCGCGCGCAAGGCCAAGATCCGTTTGCGTCATGCTGGCGAGGCCTTCGATCTCGGCGCCAATGCGGTGGCGCCGGCCAATCCAGAAGCCTCCACGAGCGCCGCGATGGAGCTTGCCAGGCTGCATGACTCCCTCTCCAATCTGCCGCCGCTCTGCCGTGATGCCTTTCTGCTCAATCGGATCGAGGGGTTGACCCATGCCGAGATCGCTGGACGGCTTGGCGTGTCGGTGCGCACGATCGACCGCTTCATGGTCAAGGCATGGGACCATGTGCGCGGCCATTTTGGAACCGAATTCGAGGGTTGAGGCGCGTGGATCGCCGGAACAGATGAAAACAGAGGGGAAGACGCCGGAATGGTGCCCTCCCCGCCGCCTAGCTAGCCTACTTAAGATATTGATTACTCAGGATGGTATTGGCGGCTTCGACCACCGGACTTGTTTGCAGCGCTACTTCCGGGGCCGGGGTTGGCCACCTGCGAGAACCGATTGTTCGCGACGCACGCGCTAAGCGTCGTGAGTTGATGCCGCGTTGGGCCATTTGTGAGCCTGCGACTACCTCGAATGGGGTCCTTTTTTCCCGCAGGTCGCTATGCTGAGCCGCTCTGTTATGACGCGTTACCGTGCTGACTTGCGGCCGGTTATATCTTCATTCCCAGCATATGCCTCAGCACAATGAGAACGCGCCGCCCCAGCGAGGGCGGCTGCCAGTCCTCATGCCAGTAGAAATCGCCCGGTAGGCGGTTCTCCGAGTCGATCTTTTCTTCATCGCAACTTTGCGTGTGGCCAGAATCGTAAGCTTTTTGTACAAGCTTTCGATTTTCTACTGCCCTTAATGTCAAAAGTTCCGCGTTTGTGAGTCTCATCGTCCGATTTCAATTACGTCTGCCATGACGCCTTGTAGCGAAGCATAATGACAATGGATTGAACTCAACATCAGCCGTTTGAGGTGAACTTCGGTTTGGCGCGGCCGTTCTTGCTGGCCACTCGAAAAGTCCGGCATCGAATTCATCACCGAAAATGACGGCGGGGCGGGCGTTAGGCTAGGTGTTTGATCCCGAAAGTTGCTGAGTTTTTGAAAAGATCATGCGGCAAAACCAAAGAGATCGAGACCATGAGCGATTCCTCTTGAAGCGATCGCGGTCTAAGGAAGGGCGTGCGCGAGTCCGGAGCTTTTGCCGAACCGGGCCATGGCGGCCACGGTGCTGTGATGTGGCTCAGTTAGGGTTGCCCGTTTTAGAGTTTAACAATGGAGTTAACCCATGCGTACATCATGCCGGCACGGTTCAATCCTTAGCCGCGCCACGGCGGGCGCCGCCGCCAGCTTGTTGGCTTTCTCGGGGTTTTCCACGCCGGTCCATGCTGACGAGACAGAGACCCCGATTGAACATGTGATTATCATCATTGGCGAAAACCGGAGCTTCGATCACCTCTTCGCCACTTACACGCCGCCATCGGGACAAAGCATCTGGAACCTTCTTTCGAAGGGGATTATCACCGCCGAAGGGGGACCAGGCCCGAATTTCGCCCTGGCCCATCAATTTCAGGGCATTTTGAAAGCGCCCTCGAAATTCACGCTAACGCCAACTTCGAAGACACTATATAGAACGCTGCCGCCGCCGCTTACCGGCGTCGCCCCAACCGCGCCGAGCGACACAAAGCCGCCGCCCTTCGCGACGCTGGCCGCGGCGACCGCCGCCGAGGGACAATCCTTGCCGGCAGTCGATTTGCCGCTGCTGACAAGTGGCGCCACCGGCNNAGCTCGACTGCGGCATCGCTCAAGCGACGCCGGGGAACCCGAGTGGTTGTCTCGCCGATCTGTTCCCCTGGGTCGAGGTAAGCATCGGAGCGGGCGGCAATGGCAAGCCGCAACCTGCGCGCTTCAACGACGCGACGACCGGCGAAGGCGCCACAGCGATGGGGTTTTACAACGTCCAGAAGGGTGACATGCCCTATTTCACGGAGCTTGCCCGGGAATTTACGATTAGCGACAATTACCATCAGCCCGTCATGGGCGGCACCGGCGCCAATAGCATCATGCTGGGCGCTGCCGACGCTTATTATTTTACAGATGGCCATGGCAATGCGCTGACACCGCCGGCCAATCAGATCGAAAATCCGGATCCTCAGGCTGACGCCAACAATTGGTACACCCAGGATGGATATGGCGGCGGCTCCTACAGCAATTGCTCGGATTCGGCAGCGCCNNGCGCGCCTGGGCACTATTATCTCTTAAACAATTATGATCCGGCCTATAATGGCGACGGCAGTCTCCATACGGGAAACCCTTTCACCATTCCCCCTACGCCGGTGCGGACGATCGCCGACACTTTGCTCGAAAAAGGAATCTCTTGGAAATATTACGGTGAAGGCTGGAACAGCTTCATCGCGAGTCCCGACACCAGTGTCTATTGCAACATCTGCAATCCGTTCCTTTACGAGACGGCGATTATGACCGATCCGTCGATCCGGACGGAGCATCTCAAGGACACAGTTGATTTTTATCATGACATCGCCCAAGGCGAGCTGCCGGCGGTTTCCTACGTCAAGCCCGGCGGCCTCCTCGACGGCCATCCGGCAACCTCGAAATTCGATTTGTTCGAGGCTTTCACCAAGAAAATCGTCGAGGCGGTGAAATCCAAACCAACGCTGTTTGCCCATACGGCGATCTTCATCACCGTCGACGAAGGCGGCGGCTATTACGACTCGGGTTATGTGCAGCCACTCGATTTCTTCGGCGACGGGTCTCGCATTCCCCTGATCATCGTGTCGCCTTATTCAAGCGGCGGCCGCGTGGTGCATGATTACGCCGACCATGTCTCCCTCCTGAAGTTCATCGAGCGGAACTGGCACCTGCCGACGATCACCGGGAGGAGCCGGGATAACTTCCCCAATCCGGTTGCCACAGCGGGGAATCCTTATGTTCCGGCCAATAGTCCCGCAATCGATGATCTGTTCAGCACGTTCCGGTTCGACGATGGCGGCAATGGAGGCTCCCGCAACGATGACAAGAAGAATTGAGACGGGAATGAACTAACGACGATCACTTGGACTTGCGTGATGAGATCTAAGCTTTCCCGGAACCAGCCAATGTCGGCATTCGCGGAGAAACGGGAAAGAGGACACCAATAGTTAGAGTCCATCCCAAAGCTTCCTCAAGAATTGCCTACCTGAAAACTGGCGGCCACTTTTTGGAAATGGTTCTCCAGCTACCGGGAGATGGCTGTTTAGAACGGTCTTTTTGATTTTAGTGTTTGATTTGATAGAATGCAGTGCCTGCCTAGCTTGGGACGCCGCGCTCTGGCGGATGTTTGCAGATGTTTTTGATGTTTGCAGATGTTTTTAAAGAGCGTTAGTCCGGCGGCTTCCGGTCAAGGCGCGCTTACCTGGCGTGATCTCCCGTTTGCCAAATTTGTCGCGGCGGCTTCACGCCTGTTGCCAAATCCGTTACCAATGTAGCATTCAAGGATCGACTCAAAGCAAACCCGGACCGAAAGAATGGATGCCCGAATCGAACGCCCGAGTCGAACGCCCGACCTGAAAATTCGGCGATAATTTTTGGAAAAGGCCGGTTTAGCTCAGTTGGTAGAGCAACTGATTTGTAATCAGTAGGTCGCGGGTTCGACTCCTGCAACCGGCACCAATAAAATCAATTGATTAGCGGCTTTTTAGCCGTATTATTTTTTTCATATTAATACGGCAATTATTTTTCATCAAGGGTTTTGTCTTACTGGTACATGCTGCGCGGCAGTGCCTAACGATCTCGCGTTCTTCGGTTGGCGGAGCCAGCAGGCTCGCCCAATGCTCATCTGTAAACAGTCGCCGCCGCGCCATGGGAATTTCTCCACCGACCCTGAAAGGCACGGCCATAGCGATTGAACTCTGTCCGCCAAACGACCCTTTACCGGCCGATCGCCCTTCGGTCCGGAAACCACGCTTGACAACGGCGAGCCGGACAGAATGATTGTCGGACGGCAAAATGGACGAGTCCGGGAAAATTGCGATGGTCCGAATCGGTTATGCGCGGGTTTCGACGCGATTCATGTCAGGTCGGAATATGCCAAGACGTCTTATGCGGCACTCGTCGCGTATCTGACGAAAATCGGCGAACTCAATACCAAGCTTGCCAAAGAGGCTTTCAAACGGCGTTCTCACGTTGCCTGATGAAGGAACTGTTTCCGGCGAACACCCACCGCCCACGGCGAACAATGCCCCTCGATGCATCGCCGGGCCGTTACGGCTCAAATAACTAGCTCACACGATGCGTCCAGTGCGAATTCGGACGCAGATTACGTGCGCCCCCTTTGGCTATACCCGCAATCGGAGGCTTGCCATGACATTAGGGCTCGACTCGACGCTCATAGCTCGATGTTTGTAAGCTTCATGACCGTTGGGTGCCCGGCGGCGTCCCACTGATATTCGAAGTGATCGCCTTGCACCACCGGCAACGGTACTTTTGAGGGCCAGAAGATGCAAACATTCGTNNCCTCTCTTCCGCCGCACGCTGTCAAAGACGACGCCATTTTCCGGCGGAAGCGATTTTGGCCAACGAATTTCCGAGGCAAAGGTTTGCGACGCCGAATAATCCGCATCCCGGTACAGTTCGGGCCGGTCCTGTTGAAGGCCGCGCACGTCGACGAGATCAGTCTTAATGGTGACGATCAGTTCGCGGATTTGAATACGGCTCGGAAAGCCGCCTGCCGAAAGCCGCAAGCGGCGATCATTGTGATGCATCGTTTCGGCGATCGCGGTTTCAAGCTCACATGCCGCATACCACCCGCCGAGGCGGCCATCGGTAAATCTCCCTCCCGCTTCATCAGCATGAAGAAAGGCCGCCATCACGATACTCGCGCCGGAGTCGACAGGTCCAGCAATAATCTCCTCGTCTGGCAGAAGATTTATCCGCTGTGCCGCCAGCCTATCGTTGGTCAGCGCTTCCAGGATGAAGGCCGCGCGCAGATCGCCGGGATCGGAGGCGAGGTCATCGAAGACGCCAATAGTCGGATATTTGGTGGCGATCAGGCGATGTGTTTTACGGCGGATGCGGGATCTCTTGAGCGCCGTCATTTGATCCCGCGCCATGCGTCGATGTAACGACGCACCGCATAAAGGTCGTCAATACTGCCCCCTAAGGCGCGGTCGAGCGGAGCCGCGCCGCCAAAAGGCAGATCGCGATTCGCGCTCTTGAACCATCTGAGCCCTGCCGCTTCATCGGAAAAGAGCAGCTTCAAGCCTTTGTGAATACCGAGCAGGAGCGAGATCCGTTCAAGCTGATCGCGGCTCAAGGTGCCAACTTTGCCCCGCTGCCAATTGTGATACGTTGGCCGGGAAATGTCGCCGAGCAGTGCCAAGCGCTGATCGACCGAGAGGTTCCAGTGATCGGCCAGCTTTAGGAATAGGCCGACAGCGGCAGACGACATCCCTTCTCGAACCTTGGGATCGCGCAGCGACGCTGGTGCTAGGACATCCGATGCTGCGATTTGGATGGTGTCGGCGGAATGCATAGCCTATCCTATCTTTGTACGTTAGGTACAATATTAGACAGAAAAGGTCAAGCTTAAACGATACAAGGGGTCTCCGTCACTTTCCGTGCACGTAAGAGCCTTTCACAATGAAAACAGCATTGAAATCGCGCAAATTGGGTCCGCCCCCAAATTTCTTGCGCTAAATCTTTCTCAAGGAGCCTTCTCGCTGAATCCTGCAGTGTTTTCTGAGTGTTAGGGTTCCAAAGCGGTTCCTACCTGCAACGCAGACCCATTTCAAGTGAGTTGCCCCGCGCTCGAGCCTAAGAACGGCGCAGAGCTGGGCGTTCGTTTGTGGAAGGGGAATCGGAATTGGAAGTGAGATTCGACATAAGGAAAGCGCGCGCCGAAGATGCCGACGCAATCGTCGAGGTTCTCGACCACGTGCCTTTCCTAAAAGATCGTTATCGCGGCGAAGCAGGCATTTCTTTAGTCGAAAATAATCTCGAGATGATCTGGTTAGCTGATCTTAATGGACGAGTCGCGTCGGTGATGATTGTCCAGCGCAAATATGATTTTGGGCGGCTAGAGATCAGCCTCATCGTAACAAAACCAGAGTTTCGGCGACGCGATTTTGCACGGGGTTTAATTCATAAAGCCAAGAGGATTGCTGCCGATACCGAGGTCGAGTTAGTTGCATATGCCGAGNNAGGACATCCAATGTACAGATATTCCGGAAAGCAGATCGAGCCCCGCTGAGCGCTAGTCACGTAAGCTTTAGGCTGGCGCGGAAGGCCTTCGACTTTGGTGGCGGCGTGGGCTTTAGGATGACGAAAGGGAAAGTGAATTGAGAATCTGGCTTTCAGGCCCTCGCATCCTCGGAGGTTTGCTTCGTCCTGGAATTTCGTTCGGCCGAGAGGATCTTCAACGGTTAAGCCGCTCCCGTCCCGCACGCTTGCCTTCGTGGCGCCGCTATGAGTTGCGGCATTGCTTGCAAGAGGCTGCAAAAACTCGCGGCGAGACAATGACGAAGGAAGACGCCGACTACCGTATCGACAAAGCCCTATCGACCGGCCGGATCGACAAGAAGGGCGCTCTCGTTTTTTCTGCCAAGGATTTTCCTGCCAATAGTTCGCGCGACCAGCTCATAGACCGCCTAACGGAAGAGATTGCGGCGTTGGGGCTCGCGTTGCCGCGGCGCATAGCCGAAGCGAAAGTCGATGCGGCACTCGCGGCGAAAGCAGGCCGGCGATCGGACAGGATTGCCAGGATCGCGCCGCTAGTCATTCTTGCCGCGATCTATCGGCACCCGTTTTGGCAACGGATTAGGTAATACATAGGCTTGTCCTTGTCGGAAATCAAATCCGAACATAGTGATGGTGTAATCCACCGAGAATTGGTGTTGGGAGAATGCGCCCGATGGCCCGAACAGCCCCTTGTTCAGAGGAAGATATGTCCATGGACTTTTGTAATTCATTGTTGGGATTATCACAGGGTATTCCGTATTGCGAAATAAGTGATTCAATTTCGGCCATTACAGGCCAAGCTCCTCTGGGGTTTTATTGATGACAATGCCCTTGGAACGCAGGTCATCGAGAAGGGTCCAAACATCCTCGCCCGGCAGTGACCATCAAGTCATCCTTCTTCGTGATGGCTACGCCGCTTGCAGCTCCGATATCATATTACGATTTCTTTTTTCTTCGGCCTCCACTCAGTCCGGCAAGAACGTCCAGTAACGAGATGTTGCGATCCAGAGGGTTCCTAAGTTGTGAGAACGCCGATGCGCCCCAGCAGGAAAAAGAGTGGCCGCCCTGGTAATTCTGCGGGTGACAACTCCGACGCTGCGTTCGAAAATGAAGAAATCGGTGCAAAACAGAGTGCATCAACCTCGGCCTAACGGAGCATCCGCGTATTTTGCGGACGGCCGTTGGTTGCGTATGTCAATGACAGGCGGCTCTCGAATGGTCTTCGCTCACCAGCGCCGCCAATACCTGCGNNCGCGGGGCGCGACTGCGGGTAGTGCATTGGCCGCTCCTACGGCAGCCGCGAAAATTCCTACCGACATCAGCACCGATGTCACGAACGATCGGCGATGCGGGATATGGAGCTGACCCAAGACAAAAATAGTTAGCCGACTTCCGAATGACGAGTGTCAAGATTGCCACTTTGGATGGATTCTAGCAATACCAATTCTTTGACTGGCAGCTAGGGGTGTATGTCAGCTAGCAGCCCGTCGGACTGAGGCTTTGTAGCAGAACGCCCAGGACGATTTTGTATCTACCAGCTTCCGCCGGACGTTTGGTGGGGTCCAGATCGCGTTGTGATCTCCCCCTATTGACCGGCAACCGTCTGCTTTCTCGGCGTCAGGCCGCGCACGGTCTCGTCAGGCAGGGGTGAGGGCAAACATCCTCTTCATATTCCAGGCCATGGTCACGAGGTTCCACTCGCCGCGCACCTTGTCGAGCCCGCGCAACGAAAATTGACGGAATCCGAGCACCGATTTGATGATGCCGAACACCGGTTCCGGGGTCTGTTTGCGCAGAGCATAGACCTTCCTGCCTTCCGGCGTCCTCAACCGATGCGCCATGGCTTCGACCGGCGTCGGATTCTCTGGAGCAGGCGGCGCCGTCTCGAAGCGCTCCGTCACGGGCGGATGATGCGGCTGACGGCCCATGGCGATCAGTGGCTCGATCCCTGCCTTCTCGCAAGCCTCGACATTCGCCGCACTGAAATAACCTGTGTCCGCCAGCAGTGTTTCCGGGTCGCCCAATCCTTCGGGCAAGGCATCAATCTTACCCAGCATCGGCACGAGCTGTTGCTTGTCATTTGGGGCCTGAACCACATCGACAGCAACCACCAGCATACTCCCCGCAGCCACGGCGGCTTGCGCGTTGTAGCACTGTTCGAAGCCGCCTCCCGCCACCGGCATGACGCGCGAGTCTTCGTCGGTGAGATTAATCTGATCGCTCGGCAGAGGCCCCTCGGTTGGAAGCTGCGGCGGCTTGCCGCCGGGCTTCTTGCCCATGGCCGCAGTCTTGGCGTCGCGCGACGCGAGTTTGGCTTCATACTCCGCCATCTCACGCGCATGGCGTTCCTTGGCGCGCGCCTCGATCTTCGTGCGTGCTTCGGCAATCTTGCGCAAACGCTCCTCGCGCCGCGCCAGTTCGTCGGGAACCGACATGCCATCGGGAATGTCCGCCGCGTCCGCCGCCTCGGCTTTGGCCATCAGCTCGGCGACTTCCGCTTGCAATTGCGCCTCGATCTTGCCCGCGTGTTCATAAGACAGCGCGCTGTGCCGGCTAGCGTTGGCGTGGATTTTCGTGCCGTCGAGCCCGATCGTCCCGATTTTCAGCACGCCCATCTCGCGCGCCAGCAGCAGAACCTGAACGAACAGCCACTCGATCTCCTTGAGAAATCGTCGCCGGAACGTCGCAATCGTGTCATGGTCGGGATGATTGTTGGCCGCAATGAAGCGGAACGCCACCGAGTTATAGGTTGCCCGCTCCAGCTTGCGGCTCGAAAACACGCCCGTCGCATAACCGTAAACCAGAATGCCCAGAAGCATTCGCGGATGATACGACGCAGATCCAGAGCCGCGATAACTGCCGCTCATCGCCCGAAGGTCGAGCCCCTCGATCACCTCCACCACGAAGCGAGCCAGATGCTTCTCCGGCAGCCACTCCTCAACCGATGGCGGCAGCAAGAACCCGGTCTGCCGATCAATCGTGCGGAAGTTGCTCATCGGACAGAGCCCGTCATCATGCGAGAATCAATGCGATGATTCTATTGTATGTCGCTCGCGCCCGCTAAGTCCGACGGGCTGCTAGAACCCCGGGAAAGACCGGACGCCCTTCCCTTGCCCGCCGCTGCAAACCCTACCGGGGCCTACCGGACGACTGCGAACGCGGCTGATGTCACTTCTGAGGCAGTTGAGAGAGGCAGGATTGTGGGATTCCTCGTTTTGTGGCTTCTGCATCGTTTCATGTATTTTTGAGCCTGAAGCGAGATTCACTTTGTTACGTAGGCACACGATTTTTACATTGGCTTTGTTCGTAGCCGGAACCATAGCCGCTTACGGTTATGGGTTCAGAACTGCTCAGGAGCAATTGTGGCCCTATCGCCAGCTTAAAAGCTTTATCGAATTACAATCAAACGCGCCTGCAAAATTCGACATTTACGGTCGATTAATCGACTATCCGGGAAAGCTAAAAATTGATTGCCCGCCGCAAGATGAAAAAACCGCCGTGCTGCTAATCTTTGGCCAATCGAATAGCGCAAATTATGGCGGGCAACGCTTTCAAGCTATAGATGATCACGTAATTAATTACTTTTCAGGAAAGTGTTATCGAGCGAGTTCCCCGCTATTGGGTGCAGAAAACAAGCTAGGCGAAACATGGACTTTACTTGGAAATAAATTAATCGAGCAGCGGCGATTTAACCGTGTTGTCCTCATTCCTGCGGGGATCGGGGGCACGTCGGTTTCAGAGTGGGCGGCTGGCGGTCGGCTTAATTCCATGCTTGCGGATGTGTTGGACAATGCGCAGCAGCATTACAGAATAACTCATGTTTTGTGGCATCAAGGCGAACGCGATTTTGTGATCGGAACGAGCGCGAAGGATTACGCTTCGCGCTTTCTGTCTGTTTACGCCACGCTACGGGCGCATGAAGTGGCGGCCCCCGTTTATATTTCAGAGGCAAGTCGCGCCGGTCCTGAGGGGCCGCCTTGGTCAGAAAATAATCCAGTTCGCGCCGGTGAAGAGTCATTGATTGATGGCAAGAATATCTTTGCGGGGCCAGATACGGATATTTTAGTCAGCGAACGCGACCGCTATGATGGCATGCATTTTTCCGGATCAGGCCAAGAGACATTCGCCGCAAGATGGGTTGAAACTCTCGCGCACTAGCCTCTCGCGCTCGCCTGCGCCACGATCAGCGTGGTCATATGGACGATAGCGAATAGGTTACCAAATAAAAAGTAGCACGACCCCGGCGGAAAGAACACCTATCCATATCCGCATAGCCACTTGCCTTTGAACAGGTTCATTTGCTAGAGCGCCGGTATTACTATAACTAGAGCATTTTCCTATCATATTGCGTCGTATCCTGCGGCGAC
>PLUZ01000297.1 GCA_003162995.1 Methylocapsa sp.
AAATTGTCGAGTCCCATTTCAAGCAGGGCAAACTGGTAGAGCGCCTTGTCATGATATTGACGCGCAGCTGAAAACCCTTGAATCTGGATCCGATCCCATTGAACGGATCCAGGTCTAAAGCCAGAGCCGGTCGCGCCTAGACCAAGATCGCTTCAAGATGTCGCTGATGGTCTTTATCGCTTTGTTTTACCGGATGATCTTCTCCAAAAAGTCTGCGGTAGATTCAAAAACCAAGTGCGACGCCTTAAGAATGCGTTGCGATGGGACAGCATTATGAACAGCTCCAAGAATGGGAGCGCGACGAGATCTACTGGTTGCTTTGCGGCGGTGTCTCGCAAGCCGAGATCGGCCGGCGGCTTGGACGCAACAGCAGCACGATTAGCCGTGAGATCAGACGCAACCGGCCGGCGCACGGGTCGTATCAACCAGTGACCGGCCGAGCGCCTGGCGCAGCGGCGCAAGCACAGACGCCGCCGCACCAGGATCGAGCGCCTGAGCGTGTTCGAGGAGCGGATCCGCAATGGCCTTGCGATGAGACACTCGCCGGACCGGGCGGCTCGACGCGACGACCATAGTCTTGCGATCAGCCCCGAGTCCATCTACCGCCTTCATTCACAGTCCGAAGGGCCGCAAGGAGAAGCTGAACAATTATCTTGCCCAGGCGAAGTCCAGACGCGGAAGACGGGCCCGCCTCGGCCAGAGCAAGCCCATGATCCCAAACCGGGTATCGATCCACGAAAGGCCAGCCGAGGTCAAACGCGCATTGCCCTTCGGCTATTGGGAAGGCGACCTGATGATCTTCAGCCGCAGCGGCGGCAACGCGCTCGTCCTCACCGAACAGAAATCTCGCTTCATTCTGGCGGCCAAGCAGACCGGAAAGAAAAGCCTCCCCACGGCCGCGGCCATCAGGCGGCTCTTCAAATCTATGCCAAAGCAGGCCTTGGCCTCGATCACATTCGACAATGGAGGTGAGTTCGCAGCCCACGAATCGTTGCGGCTCGACGCCTATTTTTGCGATCCTCACAGCCCGTGGCAGAAGGGCGCGGTTGAAAACCATCGGACGGCTACGTCGTCATCTTCCTCGCAAAACCAAGCCGGGCGACGCTTCCGGTCATGGCTTCGACAGGATCATTGCTACACTCCAAGGAAATGCCTCGGCATCCAAACACCAGGCGAGGCCTTCCGTCACAAAATCAAATCTCGCCGTTGCGCTTGATATTTGAAACCACCTGCACATTTTTGGGATCGGGCTCTAGTCCCGCTCGCAATGGCCTTTATGCGCGAAGATTGAGTTGCTTGATTTCCAAACTGGGGCGTGGTGCAGGGCCCTTTCCCTGCGCACGCGCGGCGCGGCGCAACAAGGTTAGACATTCGACTGTCGCTGCCATGTCAAGGGCCGAGAAACCGTCTAGTGTTTCTGGTGTAATATCCGCACCGGCCGCGAGCAGCCGTTCGACGACAGCGGCCTTGCCTGTCGAGGCGGCGTACATCAGGGGTGTCGCGCCATTGTCATTATGATTGTCGATGTTGATGCTTGCCTGAATAAGCACGTTCATGGCGTCGATCGATCCGCCGACACAGGCAAGCCACAACGCGTTATTGCCGTCGGCATTTCTTACATCTAGCTTTGCCCCTGCTGCGATGATCATACGCATAATCTCGGCGTGGCCGCTATGGCTTGCCTTCATAAGGGGTGTGGTGCCGTTCGTGATGACGGCATTGACGTCTTTGGGAGGAAAGCCATTAGCCGTGAGCCAGTTTTGTAAGGTTTTGTCCAGCGCGCCGTCGGTGGCGCTGGGCCTTGTGGTCCAGGCCTCGTAGCCACCGTCGAGGCTAAAGACTTGGGAAAATCCAAAATCGGAGAATATTTGCGCATATTCGCGGCTGGCAAAGCCATGGTAGCAATAAATGAGGATGGGCATGCTCCTCGCCGTTGTATCGATCACCGAAGTCAGATTGGTGATAGAGACATTGCGCGCTCCTTCGATATGCGCGCTGCCGAACGACTGGGCGTCCCGAACGTCGAGCACCAGCACATCGTCGCGCTGGATCAGGTCCTTGGCCGCTAGAACATCGATACGCTGGAACGGCATGCGCTCGCTCATCGCTTGTACTCCTTCGAGGCCTAACCCTATCTGCCGGGATAGGCGGGCAACGTCATGATGCGTTCATCGGTCAGGGGGAAGCCGACGGTGAAATGGTAAAGCGATTGAAATTGCTCGGTCTTTAGCCCGATCAGATCATGCAGGAGGTCATCGAAATAGCAGCCAATTCCGGTTCCCCGTAATCCCGCAGCTTCTGCCTCAAGATAGAGGACATGCCCGAGCAATCCCGCTTCCCAATGAAGCTGGCGGTAGCGCCAAGGGTCCTGTTTCACGATCGCTTCAAATTCGCTCAACATGCCGAGCGAAAAGCAGCTGTCACTCGCGATCGCTTGATGGCAGCTCACCAGCTTGGCGACCGTTCTGCAATCGGCGGGCATAAGTTTGACGAAGGGAAGATGATGAGGGGCATCATCGACCCTCTGCCAGAGGAAATCTGACCGAAGGGCACCTTGCAGGGCATGTGCGGCCTGCGGGTGGCGGGGGAGCGCATATAGGCCGAGCTCCAATCCCTCGACGCGGTGAATGAAGAAGATGAGGTGAAGCCGCGGCGAATACGTCCAGACGTCCCAGGGTGCGATTGGACGCACAAGCAGGCAATCCAGCATGCGATAGAAAGTGTCGGCGCTCATCGTGAGCTTGCGATCGAAGCGCTGAGCGCTGCGCCTGTTCAGAATAATATTGGCAGCTTGAGCTTTGGAGGGTTCAGCGAGCGGCGGATAGTTCGGGGCATCGGCCTGAGTGCTCGCAATGCCTCCACGCGTCGCCAGGCTCACCTGATTGATCACCGGCCAATGGTAGATCGGTCGTGGATCGAGCAGATTGGCATGCCCGGCCCATTGGCTCGCCGCGGCCTCCCAAGCGCCCGGCGCCCGGCCATCCTCGCAGGATTGATCATTTTCCGGGTGCGGATCGATCGCGATCAGGAGATCGCAATCTTCATGTTCCACACCGGAAAACTCTTCGGCCCGGTCAAGGCCCATGAGCGTTGCGAGCTCGGCGCAGCCAAGATTTTCGACCACTTTGGCCTTCCATCCGAGGGTCCCCGCTGCGTAGCGCAAGGCACCGAGCGCATGGCCGATGTCCAGCTGACAATAGCGGAAAGCGCGTTCGCCATACTTCCAGGCCTCCCGCCAATGCACCGAAGACAGGCCGATCCATAGGCGCGGATGCTCTTCCGCACGAGCTGGCGCAACGTTGGCGCTCCGGCACCTTTGCTCGAGCACATGGTCCCTGCTCAGATAATGATAAAGGCCATTCTCCAGGCCGGGAATGTTCCGGGAAACCACATAGGCTTCGGTCGGGTGCAGATTGCCACTCGACGGATTGCAGCGCACCGCCCAACGGTCCGGCCCGTATTCCTTCCAAGCCGAAAGGCCCATGGAAAGCTCCATAAGCACGCCCAGCGAGGCAATTGAGAGTGCGTGCGGCCGAACGGAGTCCGGCGCATAAATATCCGCGAAGCTGGTGCTGATCGAAGCCGCGTCGAGCGAAAGGGCTATTCGCGCGCAGCCTTCGAATTCCCGGAAGGGATTAGGCTGCGCATCCCAGTCCAGCGTCTCGGGGCCGGCCGCGTAACGCTCGGTCTTATGCTTGGTACGCGCGTGATATGCGAGGGCTATATCCGCAGAATCTGCCGCGTGTGTCATGAATGTGCACGCGTGTCGTCTGGTTTGGGACAGGGGGCTGCGGTTTCGAGGCGCGTGCACTCTTGAAGGTTTAACGTCGCGTTTCCATTAGCAAGCAAGGACGCGATGAATTCACCTTCAAAACCCGCCGATCTTTGCCCATCCGCATCCATGAGGGGCCTCCGGATAAGAAGCGGCTCGGCAAGCATAAGAGCAAGCGCGGCTTCGGAATCCGTCTTCCCTGGATCGATCTCGCCAGATTTCACGCGGGGCGCAGCTGGATTGAACCATGAGACTGCGGGCGTATCACCAAAAAAGCCGCTAAGGCGCTCAGCGGTCCAAGGCTCCGTGAGCAGGTTCCTCGGGATGACCGTGTGGCCGGCCGCCTCAAGCGCCCGCTTCTGCCGGGCGTTGGTCCCGCAGCCTGGCTTTTCATAAAAGACGATGACTGCCAAATAAGTTGCTCCGCGACATTGAGACCAGCTCGCAGACCGGCTCGCGCGCCGGTGCCTTACTTCATCATGCCGAGCTGGACGATGGTGGCGCCACCGCCNNCGAACGCCTGGAAACTTCGCCGTGAGCTCCCCAACGAGAGCTGTGCCTCGTTCTTTCAGGAACGACACACCAAGCAGCAACACGTGAGGCTTAAGCCAGTCAGATCCCTTCTCATACGCTTCTTCAGGTGTCGCCAGCTCATGCGTTTCGATTTCATCATGCAGCATGAACTGCAACGCCGCCCTTGTGATCTCGTCATGATCGACAACGAACACGCGCCGTTGATCGACAGCTTTGGAAGTTTCAACACCGATCTGCATT
>PLUZ01000065.1 GCA_003162995.1 Methylocapsa sp.
TTGATCAGCTCTTTCAGTGGCGAAGAATGAAAAACCCGCAACCAGTAGTAAAATATCACTCCGAAATGCCGCCTGACAGCCATCTTGGTGCTCCGCAAAGTGGCTGTGGTTACGGCCATAGAAGCGAGGCCGACGATAAGCCAGACGGCAAGCCGCAGCCCGGTATCGCCCGGCAGGCCAAAAATCAAAAAAAATCCGCCGAAGCTGCGCCGAGCGGCGGTCCCGCTTTTCGGCCCGCTTGGCCGGTCTCGAACCAGCCGCAGGCTTCGGTGATCAGCGGCTCGCCACTCGCCTCGGAGAACCACTTTGCTGCGTTCGCCAGAAAGAGTCGTCGGCCGCGATAAGCGAGACTTGGTGTTAGGCGCTTTGGAACTAAATGGGTCCTTGCACGGTTCGTTGGCTAAGTTACACGCAAAGGGTAAGAGAGGTCACTGTGTCGAACATTATTTGGATCATCATGATCGGGTTCATTGCTGGCATAATAGCGCGTGTCCTCTCGCCTGGTCCGAACGAATTAGGAGGTTTCATTCTGACGACCGCGCTCGGAATTGCCGGAGCATTCGTCGCAACTTTTATCGGCCAAACTATCGGTTGGTATCGACTTGATCAGGGTGCGGGGCTCATCGGCGCGACCGTCGGTTCTTTCCTCGTGTTGTTTATTTGGAATCGATTTTTCGCCACCCGCGCTCCCGCTGCGGGTGATATTCGAGAGCCCGGTTCATCGCCACGCCGCTGGCTTTAGGGGTGAAACGATGACGGCCGAGTTCCGCTTGAAGTTATAATCACAACACTTAGATATGGTTAGGTCGGCTTAGGAGCTTCGACATGGGATTGCGCAATGTTTTAAAAGGCATGATGAATGGTCCGGGTGGTCAACGCCAGCCCAGCAGAGGAAGGAACACTAAGGAAGTGCCGCGCATCATCTGGGCGCTATTGGGCCTCCTCGCTTATAAAGCGTTTAGGGGTGACGACGGGCAAGCCATCGCCCCAAACTCGGAACCGCAAAACCCGAATCCTCCGCCACGCCGGTGGCTATAAGGAAACAGAGGAGCGGTGCCGTTGCTGTTGTTACGCGGCGTGAGGCCGAGACGCGCTTTATGGATCGTGATCGGCCAAAGCGCCCTGGATCCTCCAACCATGCTGACATACGGGAGCGCGGACAAAACGCCAATGTCCGGTACGCTCATGAGCAGCCGGCACGCGTGGTTCGACCTCACCTCCGATGGTGCGAATCACGGCAACGCCGCCCGCCGGTGATGTGCCGACCCTTGAGATGCTCGCTCCTGTGACCCTTTGCGCGGGTATGGCCCTGATGTCAGCATTCGTGTCGTCAAGGTGGTGGATCTGGCGGTCTGCAGTCTCCGTCCCGGCATCCCCATGAAGATCAGAATTTTGACGAACTGTTCACGACAGACAAGCCGGGATCTTTGCCTTTCATGGCTATCCCGCGACCCTCACAAGCTGATTTTCACGGACCGAAATGTTGCGAGCGGGATGTCGGTTGCATCACGACCGCGAGCACCCGGTACGCGGCAAGAAAGCAAACCATCATGGTGGGCTGCAATTGAACGTCAATCATAGCCGTATCGTATGAGTATGCTACCTTTTTGCCGTCTGCGTGGATTTGGCTGTCACTCTGGAGCGGATGNNTTCGCTGTCACAGAAGACGGTCCATGCGCCGGGCCACGGCAAAATAAACCGTTGAAACCAGGGTTGGTTTCGTTGAGATCAGCGGTTGGAATCCGACGGCTTTGCGATCTTGACCAGAAGCCAGCCAAACGCCATCGCCGCGCCGAGAACGGCGACCATTGTGGCGCGATCCCCGGTCTGAACGAGCATTGCCGCGCGCGTGACAGCATCCTTCGTCGCCAGCTCGACGCGCGGTTCCATCTGGCGAATAAAGTCGTCGACCGGAGGAGACCCAGTGCGGGGGCTGTGCGCGTAACGCTTCACAACAGACAGGAAGGGCTCGATCATATCTCCTGCAGTTGCGGCGGAGGTTGCAGATGCAAACGAGTCGACAGAATCTACTGGGGCCGGCGTCCCCGACAACGGGAGGGGACTAGGTGGAACTTCGATGGTCTTCGGCGTTGCGCTACGTTTTTCGCTACCTGGCCTTCCGTGGCTTAGAATCATCGCAGCACTGATTAAGACCACCGCGATCACAGCGAGAGCCCCATCAACGACACTAAGCGCCAGGAATATCCCGTAGGTGGGCTCCATCCACTCGTAAAGATCCAAAAGCCCGGTAATGAGCGCCAGGAGCGCAAAAATCGCCGCGGCGACGACCAGGGCCGCTACCACAACCATCCGCACGACCACGCCTTTGACATCGTCGACAGCTTCGTGCGCTTTTTCCTCGAGCGCGAGTTTGAAGGCTTCTTGCGCTTTATCCAGGCCAATCAGCCGTAGAACAGAGGCGAGCATCAAGTCCGTCCCCGGCCGATCAGTCCGATCAGGACACCGACCATCATCGCAGCAGCCATTGCACCGATCGGATTGTTACGTCCGAGGGTCTCGAGCTCGGAGGTAAAAGTCTTAGCTTGCTTGGAAGCAATAGTGGCAATCTCCGAGCCTTTTTCTGCAACATTCGAGGTGGCGTTACCCACCTGAGACGCAACATTCGACGTCACGTCGCGGGCAGTTTTTACTGCATCGGTGCCCGCCTGCGAAACGAATTCCGCGACCGTGTCCTTGAGATTGTTCAAGTCCTCGCGCAGCGATTGTAGATCGGTCGTGTCCATGCCTCACTCCTTTTTGTTCTGGTACCAACTTCTCAACGTTGGTTTGTGGTTTCCGTTCCAGGGATGAGCTGGATACCGCTTCGTGGTTTGAGAATCGGCGTGGAAACGGCTTAGTAGAGGCGCGGAGTCACGCCGCGACCGCGTGATCGATCGCTTCTAGTCACCGTTATACACCGTTATACTCTCATGATTGCCGGAGACCGTCTCAAAGTTGGGATTGTTATAGAGTCCTGGTCTAAATTGACCGGGGAAATTGCATGAAGTGGCAAATTTTGTTGGAGTTGACGGAAA
>PLUZ01000049.1:0-130 GCA_003162995.1 Methylocapsa sp.
GCATGATTGCGCAGAAAGGCGCACCACCCCTGGCTCGGCGGTCCCCGTCGCTTAACCATGTATTTGGCGACGCTTGATTGAGAAACCTCAAACCCGAGCTTGAGCAGCTCGCCGTGGATGCGCGGCGCGC
>PLUZ01000049.1:178-2664 GCA_003162995.1 Methylocapsa sp.
AACCATCGGTAGAGCTGGACGAGAAACCAACGGTCTGTGTTCGCCAGCCTCGGCCGATTCTTCACCTTGCGCCGCAAAACAATCAACTGCTGCCGGAGCGCTGCATTCTCCGCCTCAAGTCGGCTCTTCGCCTTGAATGGCGAAGCCAGGATGCCCAGCACAAAGAGGATCAGCGCTATCATGCCGCCAGGATAGCCGATTCTCTCACTCCACCAACACGGATGAGGTTTTCGGCACACACAATCAAACGATGCGGCCCGAGGCTCACCGGCTGACAGTAGCGATAGGTTGTCTTGTGATGGATCTTGAGCGTGATCAATGAAAGCTCCAACGGGGGCCTGGGTGCTGCATGGATGTTTGATGGTTGCTGATAGGCCGGGAGCACGAGGATCATCGGCGTCGGTGGGCGAATCGTATGAATTGCAGCCTTAATGGATGTGTGGGTCTAGCTGACCTCGTCCGTCCAGACCTTGAAACTGGCCAGGGTGCTGGGGCCGAAGGTGTGGGTGATCGGCACATCAGTCGCATCGCGCCCTTGAGCGATCAGCACACGGCCTATTCGCGGTATGTTGTTCCGCGGGTCGAATGTGTACCACCTCCCGCCAAGATAGGCCTCGAACCAGCCGGCGAAATCCATTGGGCCATAGGGCGGTGGCACGCCGATGTCTCCGAGGTAGCCGGTGCAATAGCGCGCCGGAATATTCATGCAGCGGCAGAACGAGATGGCGAGATGCGCGAAGTCGCGACACACCCCCTTACCTTCATTGAAGACCTCCCAGGAAGTCATCGTGGCGCGCGCATGCTCGTAGCCAAAGGTGATGTGGCGATGGACGAAATCACAGATCGCCTGGACGCGGGCCCACCCCGGTGGCGACTTTTCGAAGAGGTTCCAGGCCACGTCGGACAGGCGTTGGGTCTCGCAGTAACGACTGCCGAGGAGAAAAATTAGGGTATCTGCCGGCAAATCCTCCACCGGGTGTTGGGAAGCCGAAGGGGCAACCACGTCNNGGCAGGCCGCTATCACGAATGACTCCATTGGCCGACAGTCGCATTCGGCCAGGAGGAGCGACAATGCGGCTGCACCAATTGCCATAGACGTCGCGGTACGGGAAGATCGGCACGGAAGGGCTGGTGGTCAGATAGTCGGGCACGATNNCAGAACCATGATCACGGGTGTGGGTCGCGGAAAGTCGTAAATTAGTTCGTAGCCAACACGAATCTTCATCCGACATCCTTTGATTTCACGGCCTCCTAGTGGCCAAAAGACCTAGCCACGCGTAAGCGCAATTCAACGATTCGATCCCGCCATCGCGGCGGCAGCATTGGCCCTGACCGGCCGAGCGCGACCGGCGCACTCAAGCCCATCGAAATCGAGGTCCCGGCTCGGAAGCTGATCTAACGAATGCCGCTGCATTCCATCAAGGTACCTTGTACGCGTCCCGGCGTCGATTAAACCGATTGGCGGATTTGTGGCCACGTGAAGCGTTGAGGAGTGGCCCAGATCGCCTCCGTACCGGACGTGACACTCACTTGCACCTCCATGCCGAGATGGTCGGACGGGAACCCGATGAAGGTGCCATGGAGCGGGATCGCGTGGTGCGGATCGCGTACGACCGCAACGGTGACAAGGCCAATCTTGCCGGTACTGCCGCTCGTGGAATCGAAATCGATCCAGCCGGTGCCCGGCAAATAGATTTGCGCCCAGGCATGGGTCGACCCGCGAGCTGAGTCTCTTGCGGGCTCCTTTGGATCGTCGAGCGGGACGGCGAGGTACCCCGACGCAAACCGCGCCGCGAAACCGAGGGAGCGCGCCGCGTCGATCAACAGCACGGCGAAATCGCGGCAGCTGCCATGGCCGAGCCGGAGCGTCTCCACTGGTGGCTGGATTCCCTTCGCTTCCCGTCGCCGGTAGCGGAAGCCGTGATTGATGCCTTGTGACAGCCGGGTGAGAAGCTCGAAAGGGCCAATCGACCCACTGAGGGGCAGGAATTGACGAGCCCAGTGGCCAACCTCGTTCCCCGGATCGGGTTGATGGCGGTCGATGCAGCAGGCGAGGTCCGGCATCTCGTCAGTGCTATAGACGACCGGAAAGGTCCTTGCGGCGTCCTCGAGATCGAGGTCGGCGGTGTCCAAGGGCGAATGTTCGAGGCGCACGGTGCTCTCGAAGCACAGCTCTCTTGAGCGACCCGAAAACCGCGCGATTCCCACATGATTGCCGAATGCATCCTGAACCAGCTTCAGGCTCTTCGGCTCCGGGGTGATCTCGAGACGCGCCTCGATCACTCTTTGATTATGGGAGTCGCGTGGGCGGAGCATCATTCGGTGCTCGCCAAAGGCCACAGGCTGCCGGTAGCGATAGGTCGTGACGTGTCGAATGGTCAGTGACGGCATGATGGCTCCCCGGCGAGATCATGCATGATTCGCGCCAATTCGACACCTGCGGGCGCCTTCGGAGACTCGTCATAGGGGTATGAGACTCGTTCTCT
>PLUZ01000456.1 GCA_003162995.1 Methylocapsa sp.
AGCTTGCGGAACATTTCGACGCCGGTCACCACTGTCTTCACCGTCGGCTTAAGGCCAACGATCTCGATCTCCTCGCCGACCTTGACCACCCCGCGCTCGACCCTGCCTGTCACGACGGTGCCGCGGCCGGAAATCGAGAACACATCCTCGACCGGCATCAGGAACGGTTGATCGATCGGACGCTCGGGCTGCGGAATATAGGCATCCACCGTGTCCATCAGCTTCAACACCGCGTCGTGCCCGATCTCCGGATTGCGGCCCTCGAGCGCGCACAAGGCCGACCCTTGGGTGATCGGAATGTCGTCGCCGGGAAAGTCGTACTTCGACAAAAGCTCGCGAACCTCGAGCTCGACGAGCTCCAAAAGCTCGGCGTCATCGACCATGTCGACNNGCAGAGACCACCAGAATCGCACCGTCCATCTGCGCCGCCCCGGTGATCATGTTTTTCACATAGTCGGCGTGGCCTGGACAATCGACATGGGCATAATGACGATTCTTGGTTTCATATTCGACATGCGCCGTCGAGATCGTGATCCCGCGCGCTTTTTCTTCCGGAGCCTTGTCGATCTGATCATAGGCCGTGTAAATCGCGCCGCCCGACTCGGCCAAAACCTTGGTGATTGCCGCTGTCAGCGACGTCTTGCCATGATCGACATGACCGATCGTCCCGATATTGCAATGCGGCTTTGTCCGCTGGAATTTTTCCTTGCCCATTATCCGGCTCCTTTAAGATTCTCTTACGCGCGCGATCGAATGATCAGGCGTATTTGGCCTGAATTTTCCCGGCTTCGCCCGCGGGGACCTGTTCATAATGATCGAATTGCATTGTGTAATTGGCGCGGCCCTGGCTGAAGGACCGCAGCTGATTGACATAGCCAAACATATTGGCCAGCGGGACCATCGCGTTGATGACCACCGCATTGCCGCGCATGTCCTGGCCCTGGACCTGCCCGCGCCTGGCGAGAAGGTCGCCCATGACCGACCCTGTATAGTCCTCGGGAGAGGTGACCTCGACTTTCATGATCGGTTCGAGCAGGACGGCGCCGCCTTTTTGCAGGGCTTCGCGAAACGCCGCGCGCCCGGCGATCTCGAATGCGAGCACCGACGAATCGACGTCATGATAAGCACCATCGATCAACGTCGACTTGACGTCGACGACAGGGAAACCGGCTAGAATCCCCGACCCCATGACACTGTTGATGCCCTTTTCGACACCAGGAATGAATTCCTTTGGCACCGTACCGCCGACGACCTTGTTCTCGAAGCTCGAGCCCATGCCCGCTTCGTTTGGCTCGAAGATAATCTTGACCCGAGCGAATTGGCCGGACCCGCCGGTCTGCTTCTTGTGGGTGTAATCGATCTCGACGCGCCTTGTCAGTTTCTCGCGATAGGCGACTTGGGGCGCGCCAATATTGGCATCGACCTTATAGGTACGCCGCAAAATATCGACCTTGATGTCGAGATGGAGTTCACCCATGCCTTTCAAGATCGTTTGCCCGGATTCCTCGTCGGTCGAGACCCGGAAGGAGGGATCTTCCGCGGCGAGCTTGGACAGAGCGACGCCGAGTTTTTCCCGATCTTCCTTTGATTTCGGTTCGATGGCGATTTCTATCACCGGTTCCGGGAATTCCATGCGCTCCAGGATCACCGGCTTGTTGAGATCGCAGAGCGTGTCTCCGGTCCTTGTATCCTTCAAGCCGGCCAGCGCGACGATGTCTCCCGAATAGGCTTCCTTGATATCCTCGCGGTTATTCGCATGCATGAGAAGCATGCGCCCAACCCGCTCCTTCTTGTCCTTGGTCGAGTTCAAGACGGTGGTGCCGGATTCGACATGACCCGAATAGACGCGTGCGAAGGTGATCGTGCCGACGAAGGGATCGTCCATGATCTTGAAGGCAAGCATGGAAAAAGGATCTTCGTCACGTGGCAACCGAAGGACCTCGGCGCCGGTTTCCATGTCGACGCCCTTGATCGCCTCGCGGTCGATGGGCGAGGGAAGAAGATCGACAACGGCGTCGAGCAAAGGCTGCACGCCTTTGTTTTTGAAGGCTGATCCGCACAGGATGGGGATAAAGGCGATGTGACGGACGGCCTTGCGCAAGAGCCGCTTCAAGGTCGCAACGTCCGGCTCCACGCCGTCGAGATAGGCGGCCATGACGTCGTCGTCGAGTTCGACCGCCGCCTCAAGGAGAATATGCCGGTATTCCGCGGCCTTGGCCTTGAGGTCTTCCGGAATCTCCACGTCGGCATATTTGGCCCCGAGCGCCTCGTCTTCCCAAACCACGGCGGTCATCCGGACGAGATCGATAACGCCCTTGAAATCGGATTCCGACCCGAGCGGTAGTTGAATGCAGACCGGGCGGCCGCCGACCTTGGTCTTGATTTCCTCGACGCAGCGATAGAAATCGGCGCCGATCTTGTCCATTTTATTGACGAAGACGATGCGCGGCACATTGTATTTGTCGGCTTGGCGCCAGACAGTCTCGGTCTGCGGCTCGACGCCCTGATTGCCGTCGAGGACGCAAACGGCGCCGTCGAGAACACGCAGCGAGCGCTCAACTTCGATGGTGAAGTCGACATGACCGGGCGTGTCGATGATGTTCAGGCGCTTGCCGTTCCAAATTGTCGTCGTCGCGGCGGAGGTAATCGTGATGCCGCGTTCCTGCTCCTGCTCCATCCAGTCCATGGTGGCGGCGCCGTCATGCACTTCGCCGATTTTATGGGACTTGCCGGAATAATAGAGAATACGCTCCGTGGTCGTCGTCTTGCCCGCATCAATGTGGGCCATGATGCCGAAATTCCGGTAATCCTCGATCGGATGGCTGCGGGGCATGACACAATTCCTTCAGGCGGAAAACCGCTTAACCCTTTAGTTTTTACCAACGATAATGCGAGAAGGCACGGTTGGCTTCCGCCATGCGATGCGTGTCTTCCCGTTTCTTGACCGCATTGCCGCGGTTGCTGGCGGCGTCCATCAACTCCGCCGATAGACGATCAACCATGGTCTTGTCGTTGCGCGCGCGCGCGGCATTGATGATCCAGCGAATGGCAAGCGCTTGACGGCGCTCCGGGCGGACTTCCACCGGGACCTGATAGGTCGCGCCACCGACCCGGCGAGAGCGAACCTCGATCGCCGGAGCGACATTATCCAAAGCCTGCTTGAAGACAGGCAGCGGCTCCGAGCGCATTTTCTGCTCGATGATGTCAAAGGCATCATAGACGATCGCCTCGGCAATCGACTTTTTGCCGTCATGCATGATCGAGTTCATGAACTTGGCAAGAATGACATCCCCGAATTTTGCATCCGGAATGACTTCCCGCTTTTCGGCACTATGGCGGCGCGACATCGTTAGGCTCCGTCGGATCTCATAAATTGTTCAAAAACAGCCATTGTCAATTAGGGCCTAGGCCCTGGAACATAGGCTTTAGCTGTCCCGTAGCTTTAGATATTCTTCTCGAAACTCATTTCGGCCGCTTGGCGCCATATTTGGAACGGCGCTGCTTGCGATTCTTGACGCCCTGAGTGTCGAGCACGCCGCGCAATATGTGATAGCGCACACCGGGCAAATCCTTCACCCGGCCACCGCGGATCATAACCACGGAATGCTCCTGCAGATTATGCCCCTCGCCCGGTATATAGCCGATCACCTCGAAACCGTTGGTGAGGCGGACCTTGGCAACCTTGCGCAACGCCGAATTCGGCTTTTTCGGCGTCGTCGTGTAAACGCGTGTGCAGACGCCCCGTTTTTGCGGGCAAGCGCCGAGATGGCGCGCCTTTTCGCGATAGGTCTTTTCCTGCCGCGGCTTGCGGATCAACTGACTGATCGTGGGCATCCCTGGTCTTTCTCAATCTTTCCAACGAGCCATGACCGGAATGCCCCGGCGCGGCCTCAAAATCTAACGTGCGGCCCCAAATTCTTTGCCATTTTTGCAAACGGCAAAGCGCCTTCAGCCCGCCAAGGCTTCCGGCGCCAAATTTGGCAGAGGACCACGGCATCGAATGCCGCGTTCTTGCCTCTTGTCGATCCGGAAGATCCCGTGAATCTCTCGGATCTATCGTATGACTGTTAAACCGCTGGGTCTGACAGCGTTTAGGTTTGAAATGTCTAGGACGTGGCGTCCCGGAAGCAAAAACCTACTGCCTGTCTGAAGTGGGCGGAACTTAATAGCGCTCGCCTGGCACGTCAACCCTCTTTCGCAGGAAAAAGCATTGCATGGAGTCAATGCATTGATTCACTCGGTACGCGCGCCATGTTTTTGGTTGCATGGCCATAACCGGCGCTGATTGCTTCATCAATGCGAGCGGTGGGACTTGGCAAGCGAATGAGAGCGGCGCGCCGCAGGCAGTGAGGTATTCCATGGCAGCCACAAGACAAAAACATACATTGGCCGCGCCCATTTTGGCCGCAGGGCTTGGGATGGCCGCGGCGCTTGGAACAGCCGCGGCGCAGGACGCGGCGCTGGCAACGCAAATCGTCGATGCCCTGAACAAAGTCTATGGCGTTCATCCCGGATTTCGCGCCAATCATGCCAAGGGAGTGGTCGCCGAAGGGTTTTTCAAGGCCGCGCCCGAAGCCGCTCGTCTTAGTAAGGCGGTGTTGTTCAACGGCACTTCCATTCCGGTGACCGTGCGCTTTTCGGATTCGACGGGGGTTCCCAATCTGCCCGATGGCTCGCCGCTGGCAAATCCGCACGGAATGGCCATCAAATTTCATCTCCCCGGCGGCGACGAAACCAACATAGTAATTAATGCGCTCAAATTCTTCCCCGTGTCCTCGGGAGAGGATTTCCGCGATATGCTGCTCGCGGTGGCTGCAAGTCCTCCGGAAGCGGCCAAGCCGACGAAGCTGGAGCAGTTTGCGGCGAGCCATCCAAACATGCCGCGCGCTCTCGCGACGGTAGCAACACCCGACAGCTTCGCCGACGAAGAATATTATGGTGTCAACGCCTTCATTTTCGTCAATGAGAAGGGCGAGCGGCACGCCGTGCGCTATGTCATGGCACCGGAAAGACTGGTGCATCTCTCAGCGGAGGAAGCAGCCAAGCAGGCACAAGATTTTCTGATCGATGAGCTGCCAGCGCGTCTTTCGCGCGGACCCGTGACGTTCCGCCTGAAAGCGCAGCTCGCCGGGCCTGGTGATTCGACGAAGGACGCTTCGATCCCTTGGCCCGAGAGTAATGAGACCGTCGAACTCGGCATGTTGACGATCACAAAATCCGCTTCCGATAGCCTCGAAGTTCAGAAGACGTTGTTGTTCTTACCGGGTCAACTTATCGACGGGATCGAGCCGTCCGACGATCCCCTGATCGGGGTCCGCGATGGGGCTTATGCGGTGTCACTCTCGCGCCGGACTCCATGAACGCATTAGCTTCACCGCATTTTCTTAATGCCGGACCGGCCTCTACTTCGGTTGAAAGAGGCTAAGGCCACGCTTGGATTCCATGTGGCAAAGCTTTCGCCCATTCTTTCGTTCCTTGCGTGTACCTTGAGCAAGCTTTCACCTGGTATATCCACAAGGGAACGAAAGCTTGCCTCGGAAGTTTTGGGGTACACGGGGGCAAACAAATGGCAAAGAGGGGACGCGCACGCGGCGAATGCGCGGGCGTAAGGCACGGTCCAGCTTGCAGGCTGGCGGCAACACAATCAAGCAGTCATTGGCAATGAAATCGACGTTGAAGCGCGATCGTTTTCCAGGCGGCGGCGCTGCGCCTGAGGTAAGCAGGTTTGAAACAATCGAGCCTGGGCCTTTCTTCGAGACGTCGGCCTGTGCGGAGTTTGGCCGGAAGCTGCAAAAGATCTTTCCTTTGCCGCCTGAGAGTTCCGAGCCCGAAGATGTCCGTGTCCTTCTGAAGAAGATCCAAGCAAAGCTCAACACCTTTCCCTTCTCCAGAAACCGGTGACCCGTATCCGCTTAGCTTGAATGCCAAACACATAAATTTCGTGCGGGATCTTTATCTGGGATCCTTCGCGAAGATCCGTTTAACCCTGCAACAAGCTTAACGCTTCGTCGTGCGTGCGGGCATCGCAAGAGGCAACAACGTCGCCGCCTTTTGCCGGACTGCCGCCATCCCAACATGTGACAATTCCGCCCGCCCCTTCGATGATCGGGACGAGGGGAACAATATCATAGATTTNNGCCCTGGCTTCAACCCGGCGGAACGCTGTAAGCTTGCTAGCGGTATATAAGAGTGGCGACGTCGTCATCAGCGTGGCCTGCGCGAGCCCATGGCAGCCCCTCGTGGCAAGTTTGCGTTCCGTCATCCGGTGATCGCAACCAGGACCGCGCCAAACCGCGCCCCTTCCATCGCCGGTAAAACGCTCAAGCGTGAAGGGTTGGACCATCATGCCATAGGCCGGGCGTCCATTGTGCAGAAGCCCGATGAGACTCCCCCAAACCGGCATGCCGGCGATGAAACTTTTGGTGCCGTCGATCGGATCGAGCACCCAGACATATTCCGCCTCACTTTGAACGGAACCGAATTCCTCGCCGATGATGCCATGCTCCGGGAATGTCGCTTGAATGAGGTGACGCATCGCGACTTCCGCGGCGCGGTCGGCTTCGGTCACCGGATCGAACATGCCTCCGGCGTTTTTGTCCTCGGCGAAGAGCGCGGTACGAAAGAACGGCAGAATCGTATCGGCCGCGACATCGGCAAGCTTCTCGACGAAAGCGGCAAAATCCACGGTTGTCATAGGCTTGTCCAATCGATGCCATCGTCAGGCGGCTCGTTGCCAGGCTGGCCACACGCCAAAAACCGGACCCCGGCTCAAAGTGATGCCTCTCAAGATCTGGATTTATAGCAACGGTGATGAGGAATGACGGCTGGTTCCGCTCTAAAGTTTTTGCTATCTGATCTATGAAGCAGAAATTTGAGGAAGGCGCCATGGGCGCAGCTGGCCAAAGGTTCCGCCAAACATAGAAGGGTGGAATGGCCAGCGGAAGGCGCACTCATTGCCTCATGCGATCAAGCAGGCCTTGACGCAAATATTTTCTGTTTTGTCTCTGTTGCATGCTTTAGATCATGATCGCTTCAAGATGAATCGCTCATGATTTCTATGTCTCTGTTTTGTTGCATGATTTTATCCAACCCGTCAGCAACTTTCTGGGATCATGCTCCAGCTGCGGACCGTGAGAGCGTCAGCCCTTTGCCGGGGTCTCTTCCATGTCCGATTTCAAGGGCCGTCGCTTTCCTACTGAGCTGATTTGGCTGTGTGTCCGCTGGTATCCTCGCCCCATCAATGCACATCATGGCGGGTCGATTTGACCTCGCCTTGAAGCTCGCGGGCCGATGGGCATATCTCTCCCGCGCAATCGACAATATGGGGAGATCATTGATACATGCTGTCGCCGCCAAGGGCGGTGTAAACAGAGACCGCCGGGCCCCACCGCGGCACTCGTTTTGCGTTCCACGCGATCGCACGCAGATCAAGCCGCTGAATGTGTGTGTCCTTGCGTACTCGGCCGTCCAGATCGGACAAAAACGTTTCACGTGAAACGTTTAAGTGAGATCGCACTGGCAGCTCCGGTGCCGCACAATTCCTCACAGTTGATGCACAGACTCACTGACCAATCCGCTCGCGCGTTTGACTTTCGATCCGATAGGGATGCGCCGGATAGACGCCGAGAATCTTCCATTCCTTGCAAAAGAACGCCAGTTCCTCCAGCGCGCGGGAAAGCGCCGGCTCATCCGGGTGAGCCTCGACATCGGCCAGGAATTGGGTCGCGGTGAACTCCCCTTCGACCATATAGCTTTCGAGCTTGGTCATATTGACGCCATTGGTGGCGAACCCGCCGAGCGCCTTGTAGAGCGCCGCCGGCACGTTGCGGACCCGGAAGACAAAGCTCGTCACGACGGGTCCGTTGGCGGCCTTCGCCCATTGCGGGATTTTCGAAAGTACGACGAAGCGCGTCGTGTTGTGCGGTTCGTCCTCGATATCGGAGGCAAGGACGTCGAGATTATGGATATCGGCGGCAAGGCGCGTCGCGATCGCCGCGCGGGCCGGATCTGCCCATTCCGCAACCTCCCGCGCCGACCCGGCGGTATCTCCGGTCACATGCGCGGCAAGGCCATGCGCGCGGATGATCTTGCGGCACTGGCCGAGCGCATGCACATGGCTATAGACGGAGGTCACGGTATTGAGCTTGGCGCCCTTGACGCCGAGCAATTGAAAATGGATCGGCAGAAAATATTCTCCGACGATGTAGAGGCCCGAGCCAGGCAATAGGTGATGGATATCGGCGACTCGTCCAGCGATCGAATTCTCGATCGGAATCATGCCGAGCTCAGCGGTCCCATCGGCGATTGCCGCCAGCGCATCCTCGAATGTTGCGCAGGGCAAGGATTCCCACTCGGGATAAACGTTGCTGCAGGCGATATGGGAATTGGCGCCTGGCTCGCCCTGGTAGGCGATTTTGTTGACGGTCATTCATTCCTCAAACCAGACATCGCCCCTGATCCGAGCGGCAAAGTCACTGTGCAGAAGCGCGTGACGCGGCTTCGCCGCGCGCCTGCCCCAGCCAAAAATGAAGCCCGGAAATCTGTTCCGCTAACCGTCAACGCCGCTACAAGGATTTGAATACAGTCGGAACCCAAAAATCGACGATAAATACGAGCGGCAACGCAATTGCAAAGGAAACAATCACGCTCGGACGGAAGGATCTCCGGAATAAAGCGGCGAATATGAAGACATTCCAGACAAATAGCGGAAACAGCAGGAAGTTCGCCAGCTCCGCGACATTGATATAGGGTAACCCATTCTCCGAAGTGTCCGATAACGCCAGAGAGATGAAAAGTAAAAAGCGCAGAAAGGTTGTTAGGAAAATTATAATGGCTCCGCCCAGAGCCAGCGCGCAAAGCGTCTGTGTCAGCCGCTCCTGATAGCCTGAGACTTTCGCGCAGAGGAAGGCAACCGCGCCCAAGATAACCGCGCTTCCGATACCGCTCGCCGCCGCCCGGGCCAGCGAATAGTCCATGGCTTGACGAAGGAATACCGCCGCGGCGAACGCACCGAGGCAGACCGCCAGCAGAAGCTGCGACTTCGGAAGGACATCCGGGCCGACTTTCCAATTCAAAAGGCCAATAATGTTTTGAACGGGGGGCGGGAGGGTCAGCTTCATGGTTGCACTCGAATGCTCTGGCTAAGGCTAAGGATTCTGTTTCCGGCTCCGCGGCGCGGTTCTACCCTGACGGACGGCGCGCGGACTGCAGGGCGGAAACGGGCCACGAGCGGATATTCGCCCATGGTCCGCAGTTCCCGCTGGTATTGTTCTACAGCGGACATCCGATAGGTACCCAAAAAACGGTCCAATCGTCAAACATCGTCCACCCGGCACTCTACGCCGGCGTTTTCGGGGTGGCCTTGACTTTCGGCTTGTTGCCGTAACGCCAAATGCCATAAACCCCAAGGGCAAGGACCACGAGCAACCCAAAATACATCCCTATGTTTCTGGCAATCGGTTGACCCACCGAAAACGGAAACTGGGAGACAAAGGTCTGGCCGTGTTCGTTTCGCACCGTCACGATGCCGATNNGGCGGGAAATAGGCGATGGTAACGGGGTCAAGCAGCTCCTTGCTCGCCAGCTCCGCATCCGACAAGACCGGAAGCCCATTCATGCGTGTATGGGTTCCATCGTCTTTGATGAGACGGATTTCCGTGAGCATGGCACGAAGCTCGGTATCTTGCATATCGAGCGCGACAACCGTTTGCCCCGTGTTGGGAACGTCATCGCAAAACTCCTCCCGGGAATTTTGCGGCTGGTACCCGGTGAAGAACATAATATCCGGGCCAATCCGCAAAACGCATCGATTGTCCACCATGCCCACCCCGCCATGGGCATATGCGGCCGAGGTGAGCAGACTCATGGCAAGCAGCCATGCGGCTATTCCTCGAATGATCATGATGATTAAGACCTCCCAAAAAGCGTTCCCCCGTTGGAGCAGAAGCGCCAACGGGGGAATTTATGCATGGTTTACTGCCTTTGACAGACTGTCGAAGGAACCGACTTAGACCGGCAAGAAGGTCGGGATCACCGAACCGCCGACTTCCATCGGATAGCGTGTTCCGCTCGCCGTAAAGAAGAACAATACACCAGCAAACGAGCTATCGACGTCATAAGCAAGACCAGACAGACGTTCCGTATCCCACCGCGCATCCTGAACGGTGACGGTGATGTCCTTGGTTTCGCCGGGCTGAATCGGAGAATTATCGCTCAGAGTCAGGCCACGGTCCGCCAGCAGATAATCGGGATAATCCACTTTGGTCGTGTAGACATCGGGATTCAGGAAGCGAAGACCGGCGGTGTTAAATTCGCCGATCCGGACGGCTTCCTTGCCTTCGTTGGTGATCTTGAAATTGGCCACCAACTCACGGCCTGGCACCTTATAATTCCCGCCCAGATATTTGATTTTGAGCGGCCCCGAATCGACTTCGCCAGCAAGCGGCTGGATGTTGTGGAAGTCACCCGCCTGCAACGGAATTGTATTCGGATAACTGCTCGACGTAAGCGCATAGAAGATGATGACCGTACCCAGAACCGCGGCCAGTGAGACCGCGCCAATTATACGCTCTTGCGGGGTAATAATCACGTCTTCCGATACTCCGGTCGCAACCTGGACAAACCGGCCGATCAAGCCGCGCTTGCTGAACCAGAAGGCGACCCAAGCAGCACCGGCGATGTACCACAGCAGGTGCCATCCATAGATCCGGCCGAGCTGATAGGTCTCAATATCGACGGTGGTGCCGTTCAGCAACTTCACCGGGTCGGTGAAGTCATTGAAATTGCCCTTGACGTCGACCCACTGGCCAGGGCCGGGGATCGGGCCACCGGTCTCAACGCTCAACTGCACGTGGGTGTGCCAGTGCCCGGGGCGCCGGGCTCTGAGGAGAATCCTGAACTCATAGGTTTCCCCTACCTTGAGCAACATGGACCGGGGGGTGAATTGCCCGCCGACCCAAACGCCTTCGCGGTTCGCGACGGCGCCGGGCTGTCCGACGTTGACGAACGCGCGATCCGGCACATGAACGGCCGCCGGCCATGCATTCATAATATGGAGCTTACCGGTGATCTCATATTCTTCGTTAACTTGAACGCTCGTCTTCGACCATTTCAAGTCATACCAATTCAGCGTCCGCATCCGGAGGAACGCCGCTTGCGATTTCTCACCGTGCGCGGCGGCTGGTCCGACGGAGGCCATCGTCACAGCGAGACCGGCAGCCAGGCCTAGGGCCCAGAGCCTCCCCGCTTGGCGCTTGGCTTGGCGCGCCAGTGTACCGAATATTGTTGTTGTCATTGTGAACTCCCCACACGGCAAAGCCGTGCCTATTGTTATCATCGCTAGAAGTCGATCATCTGTCCCATCAAAACCTTGCGGCAATGGGTTAGATTTTCGCCATATAACTCACAGTGGAGAACATCTTACCGACGTGCCACCAGACGAAATACACGATGATCGAAACGAACCCCGAGAAGAATGACGACACACCCACGACGTCCTTACCAAAGGTACGCATCGTGCCGCGCTCGATAATTCTGATGTATTCGGGCATCGACGTACGAACGTAATGGAAGCCAATGATGTCGGCCAAGCTCATGAGAGTGCCGTATTGCTCGCTCGCCTGATGGAAGGGAGCTAGGATGACCCAATTGTTCGAGTACATGAGCAGCGAGAAGCCCATCGAACCAACAATCGCGGTGACAATCCAGCTCTTGCTCAGCAGAAGCACGATGTCAATGTACAGCGCCATGGGAATGATCGAGGTCGGCCAGCACAGGCCGATCGGGAAGAAGGTCCAGCCCCAGAAGCTGACGTAGCGGTCGATCCATTCGCCCGTAAGCAGAGCGAGAGAAACGAACGTCGCGCCGAACGGCAGCCGGAAATGCTCCCAAAAGAAATATTGGGCGGCCGCCACAAAGGTGACGAGCATGATTGGCAGCACGGTCGGCCAGAAGCGCCGGTCTTTCCAGTCAATCCAGAAGTCCCAGTCGCCCGCTGTCAGCATGAAGTGGACGTGGTAGCCACCGATCATGATCAAAAATAGCGCGATCACAAGCAGAAGGTCGGCAGTCTTGATGGCGTTCGCCGCCTCGGCGCGGGACGTAAACGGAGAACCGGCCACTGCCCCAGACAGGGCGCCTACGTTTGGCGCCGCGACCAGCGGGTTGGAGCCGGCGCCGCCTTCGATGCCCGGCGACGCCGGGATCGATTCGGTCACCGGACCTGGCCCGGTCTTGAAAGATTTATCTCGTAGCATACTTTCCTCCCCAGTTACTCCTCCCGGACCCTATCGCCGGAATAACGGAGTAAATTCACTTGGCATAGAAGATTATTCCCAGCCCTGGCACGGCCGGCCCCGGAGACGAAGCTCAACTCCGGGAATCGGCCGGGCCTATTGGGCTGAACGCTTCGCGGTCAGACCCAGGGGGTCCTCAACACGAGCGCTTAGTTTATTC
>PLUZ01000209.1:0-12532 GCA_003162995.1 Methylocapsa sp.
CGATGAAAGCCTGCCGTTTATTAGGTCGGTTGCCGCCGTTCGTGCCTGACTTTTCGATCGCTACGGAACTTTACGCCGATGGGCTGGGCGATGCCGGTAGCCAGCGCAGTGCTGCTGCGTCTGAGTCGGCAGGCTGCGAATTAAACGCCAGCTTCGCCTGCGGCGCCTTTTCACGCAGCACATTAATCAGCCGTTCGAATTGCTCGGCCATGGGAGGCAGGGTCCGAAGGCCCGCACCTATTACAATGACGTCGTAACGGCTCTCCCTCAGGGCTTCTGAGACTTGGGCGTCGACCGTCGCAGCGTCTCTCGTTAGCAGGATACGAGCCTCATGACCTAAGCCCTTCAGCCGGTCGCGCGAGCCGTTTAGTCCTTCCATGACCTTGCGGGCGTCCATGTTGGGCGGCACGCCGGAGCGGAGAAGTCAATAAGGTCCGGGTCCTCCCCGATGATCAAAACGAATTGCGGCATGGCATAGCTCCATCGACTCCAGGCTGATTGGGCGCGGGGGGCGGGCTCCCTCCAATTTGAGCATTCCGTCTTCTTGGCATGGTTCGATCCGACGAACTTCCGCAGAGGGGCGAAAGCAGTCATTTGTCGCGCAGGTGCCGAGCGCCGGATTTCATTCACCAGGAAGTCGCGGAAGTCGTCGCAGTCCGGCCCGTCCCGGCCAGATCCTCCCATTCATCGAATAGCTAATACCAAATCTCAGTGTCCGTGACACTCCACAGCGTCAGGCTCTCAGTTATAGCGGCGATGGTGATGGTAAGAGTGACGCCGATGATAAGGGCGATGATAATAGGCTCTTTCCGGCGGGGCAGCGCTGGGCGGGACAGGGGCAGGCCGGATGAAGCGGGCAACACCGCCACCTTCATTATCTTCGGCATTGGCCTTGGTCGAGGAGAAGACCGCTGCCCCAATCGCGATCAAGGCTGCGGCGGAAATGACGAACGCTGTCTTCATGCTGCATCTCCTCAGTCCAACTTGGCTTTTGAATGCGAGGAACGGTATCCCTCTCACGAACATAATGGTATCGCGGAAATTATCACCGCGCGCCTGCGGTTTTGCCATTTATAACTACGCTAGGGGGCAAAGGCGCTGTGCCTAATAGCCAATCTTCGTCGTTACAAAGGCAAGACGATGGCTCGATCCTTGGCGAGCTGGCTCTAGCGCTTCTTCGGCGCGACCGCCTTCACCTTCTCGACCTCAGCTACTTCCTTCGCCCGGAGCCTCGTAATGCGTTCGATCAACTTCGCGGGGACGGGCTGGGAGAGCGGGAATCGGATCGTGCCCTTTCTGACCTCATAAGGTACAAGATCGTCCTTTAATGCCGCGACGACGTGATCGGTGGCGGGGTAAAGCGAATAGTGCTTCTTCCAACCAGCGAAATAGATCACAGCGCCACCAGGCAGTTTGTACGCGGGAATCTTGTACGAAATTACTTCGTCGGCGACCGGAACTGTCTTGCGGATAATGTTCCGCACGCGTTCACGCACGCCCTGCACAGCCTTAGGCTGCGACGCGATGTACTCGTCCACGGATTTGAAGTCGGTCTCGGCCATTGCTTCTAAATTTACCACGCTAATATCGGAGGGGCAAACGTCCGCAGCGGGTCAACTCCCGTCATCGAGAATTGAAAGCGGTCATTTGTAGCGCGGGTACCGAGCGTTGGATTTCATCCCTAGGTAGTCGCGCAAGGCATTGGAGACCGGCCCGTTCCGGCCAGACCTTCTCATTCAGCGAACGTCTAAGCCGAGCGTATCTGAACTTTGAAGTCAGGGACGCACTAAAGACGCGGGGCCTACGGAGCGGTATTATTATGGCGCAACTGCCACAAGTGATTTAGCGAATCCGCCTTAATATCTGCAAAAGGAGATTTGAAGTGATGTGAACGCTATGGGTTGCTACGTTTTTCGCTCCATTCAGGGGTCCATTCCACTCCCTCGGGCAGCTTTTCCGACTTGCTGCGGTTGTATTTCATACCGGCTATTGCATTGAAAGTGCCATTGCTCTCGAAGTATGTAAATTCAGAAACATGCATATAATCGAATACGTCCGAGTAAGTAACCTCGATGGTGAGCACAGTTGTAGGACCTGCAGGAATTTGGCTTTTAGGGAAAGCAACTGGCATTCTGACGTTGGGTTGGATTTCCTTTTCATCCCCATTTTTGAAAACAACTTGGCCATTGAAAATCTCCATCCATAACGGAGCTTTATCCTCAGAAGAAGGGTCTTGGGGGTTCATAGACAACCAGCCAAAAGGTAAAGAAAGCAACAGGGTCTTCCGTGGTTCGCCGCCACAGGGATTTGCCAGCTTCACCTTTTATCTCTTTAGTTTCGTGTTGTTCGGAATATTGCTGCTGCTCCGGTTGGTAGGATTGCAATAAGCTCAAGTATTTTTTGCATGTGCAATGACCGTTCCGAAATGTCCGGACTCATCCGACTATTATAGCGGACCTCAAATTCGACTAAATATCCTCCAAACTTACACCTTTTAATTCCAGCGCAGCAAGACACGCTGAGCAGGATGAGGGCGAGGCTTTTGAATCAATCTCAAAGAAAAAAACACAGGCTAAAGCATAAACCTATTGCAAATTTCCGCTTGCGCCAAATCCCCGACTCACACCTAGCTGCGCCTCACAAAAGTGCTTTTGCGCAGACCGTCAATCGGACCAAAACGTTTCACGTGAAACACTTTTGTCCGATTGAAGGATAAAACCGGACAAAACTGACGTCTCACGCATCAACCCATGATTTAGGGGGCGGTGAGCACGCGGGCGCCGAGCCGCGTCAAAGCTTGCCGCAACGGTTCATCCGTGACTGGGCCGACGAGTTTTTCCGCCGCCGCCTCGGCGGCCTCATCCGGCGCGCGGGCCACAGGCCGGGCGAGCTTCCGTGCCGCGAGGGGTCCCTGTTTCAGCTGGATACGCGAGACACTGCGCCAGCCGAAGTGGGCGTTGATGCGCTCGATGATGATGGGCGCGAGATGCTGCATCTCAAGCGCAAAGCCGCTCTCGACCCGGATGATCAGCGTTGCCGTCGCCGCGCCATTGTCCGCCGCGCGGTCACGCCCCCGCGCCGGCCATTGCATCTTGACCGGTTGCGAGATCGCGGCAAGCCTCTCGCCGACAATAGCGTCCCAAAACAAAATCAGACCGGACTGGCCAAACCCTTGCCGCGCCACGACCGGATCAATCGCGGTGTGAACGAAATCCGCAAGCGGCCGGGACCAAGGGGTTTTGCGCGCGTTGCCTTTTCGCATGCGTCTACCCTACCGTATTTTGGCAAGGCGCGGCAACCAGCCGGCGCCGGGCTTCAGTCCGGGCAGGTGCCAAACAAAGCCGCGGCGCGTCTCTTCAATTCCTCGGGAGGAAGATTCTCCTTGCGGGTCGCGATCCACCAGCGATGCCCAAACGGATCCTCGAATTTGCCGCCGCGATCGCCATAAAACTGATCCGCGACCGGCCGCAGAACCTTGAGGCCCGCCTCCACCGCACGGGCTGTGAACACATCGACATCTTCGACATAAAGGTGGATCATCACAGGGGTTCCGCCGATCGTTTGCGGGCTCAGGGCTTCGTGGGCCGGAAATTCGTCGCAGAGCAAGATTCTGGCCTGGCCTATTTCGAGCTCCGCATGTCCGATTTTGCCCTCATGCGCGATGCAAACGGCCTCGACCGCGCCGAACGCATGTTTGTAGAATGCAATCGCTTCACTGGCGCTGCTGACGGCCAGGTAGGGTATTGCTCCTTCGTGCCCCTCGGGTATTGGTTTGACTGGTGTGCTCATCTTTCGTCCCCGCGATGTTAACCGTTTGTTAATGAAAGCTGAAAAACGAGGCACATCTGTGGCTTATCCGGTGAGCGCTGACCCGCGGGCCGCCGCCGCGGTCCTTGCTTGGTACGACCGCCATCGCCGCGATCTGCCTTGGCGCGCAAGGCCGGGCGAGGCGGCCGACCCCTATAAGGTCTGGCTCTCCGAAATCATGCTGCAACAGACGACGGTCGCGGCGGTCAAACCCTATTTCGCGGCGTTTCTGGCGCGCTGGCCCAACGTCGGCCTTCTGGCTGCGGCCAGCAGCGAAGAGGTGATGCGGGCTTGGGCCGGGCTCGGCTATTATTCCCGCGCCCGCAATCTCCACGCCTGCGCGAAACTCATTATGGGCACGTTCGGCGGCGGCTTTCCCGTGACCGAAGCGGCGTTGCGGGCGCTTCCCGGAATCGGGCCCTACACAGCGGCGGCGATCGCCGCAATCGCCTTCGGGCAGCGCGCGGCCGCGATCGACGGCAATGTCGCGCGCGTGGTTGCGCGGCTCTTTGCGATCGAGACGCCGCTTCCGGCCGCCAACGCCGAAATCAAGGCCCGGGCCGAGGCAATCGTGCCGGGCGCGCGGCCGGGCGATTTCGCGCAAGCCATGATGGACCTTGGCGCGATGGTTTGCGTGCCCAAACAGCCCGCTTGCGGCCTTTGTCCGGTGCAGGACCTTTGCCTTGGTCATGCGTCGGGGCTTGCGGCAAGCCTTCCCCGCAAGGCGCCGCACCCGCAGCGTCCTCTGCGCCGGGGCGCCGCGTTTTTCGTGCGCCGCGCGGATGGGGCGGTGCTCGTCCGCACGCGGCCCGAGAGGGGGCTCCTCGGCGGCATGGTGGAACTGCCCGGAACCGGATGGGAAACGGATTTCGACGACGCTCTGGCGCTGGCCCAAGCCCCTCTCAAGGCACAATTTCGCAAACTCGAAAGTGGCATCGATCATGCCTTCACCCATTTTGCCCTGAGCCTTTCGATCTATGTCGCGGAGGTGAGGGAAGACAAACGGGCGCCCAACGGCTATCGTTGGACACCGGCGCACGCGCTCGACAAGGAAGCCTTTCCGGGCGTCATGCGCAAAGTGATCGAGGCCGTTCGCCGGAGCGGCAACATCGTCAGGGTCGATTGACACATGGCCAAGCCGCACAATGAGCCCCACATCACCCTGACCGAAGGGTCGATTCGTGTGCACTGGGGTGAGAAGACTTTAACGATTCTGCCTACATCGCTTCCGCCCAACACGGAGGACCCGGCCGATTTCACCATCGATCTCGACTCGATTCTGACGTGGGACGCACCGCATGACGAGATCGAGATCGAGGTCGAGGAATTGCAGAAAATCACCACAGCGATTGAAGAAGAATTCGATAAGCTCGGGCTCGTGGTAGAGTTCGAGTAGAGCCTGTCCTCAAGGCTGGACCGTCCCTAAGTTCTTCCTCAGAATGCAATCCAGGCGTAGGCGAAAATGGTGTTGTTCTGGGAGGCGTTATGGAGGGCGCCATCGAAATTGTTGACCCCTCCATTTATCTCCAAATAGTGCGTATAGGAGATGCCAATTCGGGCATTCAGCCAAGGCCAAACCGCCGGACCGCCTTTGCTGAATGGCAGATACGCCAAATCAAAGATAAGCCCCTTGCCATCCGGACTATTGGCGAGCGAATTTAAGGCATAAAGCCCGGCATCTGCGGAACCATACACGTCAAAATAAGCGGCTGTCAGGCTGTATGTATGGTCGTAAACGTAGTCAGCGGACACCTTGAAGGTTTCCAGCGTATTGTAAATATTCGATGAGCCGCCTTGCACAAACGTCGAGTTGAGCTGCTGATTTTCGCTTATGTGTGTCAGCTTTACAGTGACACTGTGCGGATCTCCGATGTACTGGTACTGAGCATCAAATCCTATATCCAGATACTGGTCATAGCCGAACCCCTGGATCCGGCTCGGGAGTACGTTGGCGTACATGCCGAAAGTTCCGATTTCGAAGGACTGCTCGCCGAGATTATATTCGAGAGCAGCGCGCCAATAGGGTGCGGCACCGCCGATTGAGAGATCGTTGATGCCTGGCTCGCCGAACGCCCGCAACGTCTGCGTGGATAGATTCTGATAAGCGCTAACCTCGAGGTAAAGCATGTCGTTCCAGAAAGTGTAGGCTCCGGTTCCGACGACTTTGCCGGCAAGACCACCCTCGATCAACGTGCCCGGCGGTGAGAACTGAGGCGCGAGCGAAGAAACAATATAAGGGAAGCTCCACACCGGCGTCGTGTTCCATACATCCTGAACGCTTGGGCTGTTGTTGACATCGACGCCGTAAATGAAGTCCAAGCCGAGCAACTGCGCCGTGTCCGCGTAGCGGACATCGGAGTTGTCGAGAAACGTGTGTTCCGTGGCCCTGTCATGGGTTATCTGCACGAGTGCGCCAAGGTTCCCATAAATCTGGCCGCCGTAGAACACGCTTGACGCCTCCAGGACCGTGTTGTTGTTGGTGGAAGTGCCCTGCGCTGGCGGCGTGTCCTGATTGCGGGCGGTATGCGTAAAGGTTGGTTGCAACATCGCAGCAATAGGAGGAGCCTCCTCAAAGGTCAGGCCGCCCCCCATCGTATAACCACTCAGTTTGAACCGCCGCCCAAAAGGGGTAAGTTCCGGAAAGGCGGTATGGCATGTGGCGCAAGGCTGGCCTGTCTGCCGGGCAAAACTCGGCACGGCCGACGCGGTTGGCGGCCTGATCAAGATACCCGCGCCGATGACCGCCACGGCAAGCGACGCTAGGCCTCCGCAGGCGGCCACGGCTCGAAAATCTCGCCGCGGACGGATGGCTGCAGTTGCTTTGCTATCCGTGCCAATACTCGTGTGCGAGGCGTCGAGATCCTGGTTCGATAAAGTGTCTTCCATAGGCCCCTCGCCGCCGTCGCGATCAAATCGCGTCGAAGAGGCAAATGAAAACGCGCCACCTTCGAATCTCGTAGTTATGCTAGCCGCGTTTGGAGGTTGATGGCATGAGGCATTAGGTCTCGCAAGTTGATTTGTTGTGTTGTGTTGCAGACAGGCAACACCATCGCTCGGCGCAAATAAGATGAACCACAAAAAGGCCTTCTTTCAGAAAGGCCTAAACAGATTTAGTACTCAATATGCTTTGAAGAATTGGCTTTCAGCCGGGCCATCGCAATAATCTAAATCAAGGCTCTTGCAAGGCCGTTGCTCTTAAAAATTTCCAGTGAAATGCTGTCCTGATTGAAGCGGCTCACTCTGCTAGGCGGCGGTGCCATGTTTGGCCAAGACATCGCAGACTATCATTCAAAAGAAGCGTATTCGATAAAGCTCAGATATGAAGCGAGAGCCTCAATTTCGTTGGGGGACAATGTGCTCGCAATTCTGGGCATGGGCTCCGCGGCCGCGTGAAACCCTTCGCCCCACTGCTCGAGTCTCCTTTTCAAGTAGGAATACGACAATCCCCCCAAGCGAGGAATTTCTCTAACCCCCTCAGCATTCGGGCCATGACAAACGAGGCAAGACACAATATTGGATTCGGGGATCCCCACTTCATATATCGTTCTTCCCGCGGCTAACAGCTCTCTATCTCCGTCATTAGCGGCTTCGGGAGGGAGCGTCGAAAAGTAAACTGCCAAATCATGCGCCGTCTGGGGGCTGAGATTTGCCGCGGCACCCCACATATATTGTTTTGAATATGGATTATCTCGGATGTGCTCTTTAAAGCCCAGAAGCTGATTCTCGGTGTATTCATCTCTCTGTCCGGCCAATCGTGGCGCGGTCGAAAAGCCTTGCGCCGATATTCCATGGCACCAAGTGCAATTCCGGACGCGGACAGACTCATCTGCCAACAGCGGACCGGCAGCAGAAGCAACAATCGCCAGGATCGCTATTTTTGACGTGATGAGTTTCATGATCCAAGTTCTCGCGCTTTATGCATTCATCGAAACCGGCGACCCGAGAACGATCCGATTCACTTGAGATAGCTGAGGTAGGCGGAGATGGCGACAATCTGTGATTGGGTCAAGTTGTGCGTCGTCGGCACCATAATCGCCGATGTATCATCTTTTGCCCCATTTTGACCTCGCTCTTTGCTCCAATTCGTCAATTCTTTTACCGTATACGGAAAGAGCTGACCTGCTAACCGAGGAATTTCGTTTTGACCCTTAGCGTCTGGTCCATGACAAGCGGAGCACGCGGGAACGTTGGCTTCGGGTAATCCCTGCTCGAAGATTGTTTTTCCCAGGGCCAGGTGATCCTGCGGACCGCCACCCAAGGGATTCGGATTTAGATCCTGAAAATACGTGGTCAGGGCCGCGACCATCGACGGACTCAGGGCATGTGCCACGTTAAACATGACGGGGTTCATCCGCCTACGCTCAATGAAGGCCCGCAACTGATTCTCGATGTATTTGGGCTGCTGTCCCGCGAGTCGTGGCATGGGATAATATCCACGATAACCTTGCCCCGACAACCCATGGCAGGTTTTGCAATAATCCAGCTTAGCCTGAATCTCTTGCTTCGAAATGGCGGCCGTACCCCTTTCTTCCGCGCGGCCGGCTGCGGTGAAAACAATTGCGAAAATTGCCGCGTAAAACAGGGACTGTAAACTAGTGACCTTCATGCTCCGGCCTCCGCGCCCTTCGTTTGGTGTCATTGCCCAACTGACCTTCCAGCGATTATTGGACACCGGACTTAAGCGGCTTTTCGCTCAGCTTGCTCTGGCATGATGTGGCCGAGGGCAGAGTCGACGCTCCGACGGTTATAGTATCCTTCCGTATAGGTAAACAGCTCTCGATTCACCGCTTCCGTAGGAATACTGATCTGGTAGACGAGTTCACTGCGAAAACCACTGCACCTGCGGCGATAAGTCCAACTCCTGGATGGAAGGAAAAACGATAATCGTCTCCGTCACGTGAAATCGGGTCACGACACGCAATGCGCTCGTGCGGCCCCGTCATGGTAAACAATCATGGGGACCGGCGCTAATACAAAGGTGAGGGCCGATCGGATTTCATCTACGTGATGCCTTTCGGCAACACGACTGAGGAAGGCGACACGCCAGAATGTCATGCGCGGAATCGCTCTCATTGGCGATTGGCGGACGCCAGGCCACTGCAATGGCGTCGGGTGCTATTCGAACCCCGTCTTATTTGTGACGGGGGCACTCGAACCTGCCATATATGCATGCGCTGTGAGGCTCGACCTCAGGGTTGTCGGTGGGCGGTACACCGAGCCGGCGCCGGTGGTCTGGATCAGCGCGCCGGTCATGTCTTGGTGTGAGATAATATTGGAGGCCTAATCATGAAAATCGTTAGCGTACAATCCTTGTTGCACGCGGCAATTCTTGTAATTGTTTCCACCGCAGCGGGCCGCGCGGAAGAAAAGGGTACAGTCCCTGTTTCGCAGCAAGAGCTTCAGGCTAAAATATCATATTGCAAAACGTGTCACGGGGTGTCCGGACAAGGCTTTCGCGGATCTTATCCCATGCCACGGCTCGCGGGGCAGCAGCCCGAGTATCTTGAAAATCAGTTGCGGGCCTTTGTTGAGCGGAGGCGGACCAACCCAGTTATGTTTAACGTGGCCCACGTCTTGAGCCCGTCGATGGTCGCGGCCTTGGCTACACATTTTCAGGATCTAAATCCTAAACCCTTGGGGGGTGCTCCAAAGGAACTCGCGGCCGCGGGGAAAAAAATCTACGAGGAGGGATTACCCGAAGCCAACGTGCCTCCTTGCGCTTCCTGTCATGGTCCTGAGGCTAAAGGTGACGGGGCGTTTCCGCGGTTAGCCGGTCAGCTCCATGACTACATCTTTAAGAAGCTGGTGAATTGGAGCAAAGAGCGGGGGCAGGATCCGGCAAAACCAGACACATCAGCGATTATGGAACCGATTACGCACGGCCTCACGGAGCCGCAGATTGCAGCCGTCGCGGCCTATCTCAGTTATCTGGAGTAATCCCTTCCTTTGGTTCAGGTCATGTTTGCCCATAAACTCAACACTGGCACTCCTTCGGATGAGCTCGTAGTCAAGAGGCTTGCTCCGCAAGTTCGGCGCGCCAGTGACGTTGCACATGCCGGCTCTGCGGCTCAACGCATCCTTATGGCTGGCCTTCCTCGCACCTAATTCCAAGTCTCAAAGAGAATGACCCATCGGCCAGTCGTCATGGCTGGGCGTAGCGAGATGCGAGCACAACGCAAAGCTATTCCGCCGCCTCGCGCAAACGCGCTCTGACCATCGAACGCAGGACATCGATGGGCGCGAACCTGCCCTCGCGCTCAAAGTGCCAAAAAGTCCAGCCGTTGCAGGCGGGCAGGCCTTGCGCGAGTGCGCCGATCTTGTGAATTGAGCCGGTGATGGGGCCGATCGCTACTGTGCCCTCCGCGCGCACGATCGCGGTGTGGCGCTTCTTCTCGTCCGTGAGAATTTCGCCGGGTGCGATCAATCCTGACTCGACGATCGCGGCGAAGGGAATGCGCGGCTCCGAGCGTTTGTCTTGAACCGGCTCAATGGCGCCGGGAGGAAGCGGTGTGAGGCCATCGATCCTTGCTTTTGCCGCTTTGGCATAGGCCCTATCCCGCTCGATGCCGATGAAGGAACGCCCGAGTTTTTTGGCGGCGGCCCCCGTCGTGCCCGAGCCGAAGAAGGGATCGAGAATCACGTCGCCTGTGTTCGAGGCCGCAAGCAGAATGCGGGTGAGCAATGTCTCCGGCTTTTGCGTCGGATGGACTTTTCGCCCGGTGGCATCCTTGAGACGCTCGGCGCCCGTGCAGAGCGGCAAAAACCAATCGGAGCGGACTTGGCAATCCTCGTTACCGGCCTTCAGCAATTCATAGTTGAACGTATAAGTTTTGGCCGTGGCGCTCTTGGCTGCCCAGATGAGCGTTTCATGCGCATTGGTGAAGCGGCGCCCGCGAAAATTCGGCATCGGATTGGCCTTGCGCCAAACAATATCGTTCAAGATCCAAAAGCCCAGATCCTGCATAATGGAGCCGACCCGGAAAATATTGTGGTAGGAGCCGATCACCCACAGCGTCGCCGACGGTTTCATGACGCGGCGGCAGGCCAGGAGCCAGGCGCGGGTGAAATCGTCATAGGCGGCGAAGGATGAAAACTTGTCCCNNTTTGTCCCAATCGTCGTCGACGGCATCGACAAGGCTTTGGTCGGGCCGCGAGAGTGCGTTTTCAAGTTGTAGATTGTAGGGCGGATCGGCGAAGACGAGATCGGCGCATTCCGGCGGCAGCCTCGCCATCTCTTTGAGGCAATCGCCAACAAGGATGGTGTTAAGGGCAAGTACGCTTGGCGCGGGAATTAGGCCACGCGTGGCGGAGCGCGCCGGTGAAATCCCAGTACNNCGTAGCATGACCTTGATCTGGGAGTTCGAGCCGGGCGCCCCGGCACGTTGGCTACGCATGAACAATAACCGCTACGCAACACTGCCATGGGCTCGCGTTCATTCGCATGACGCCGCAGAACCCCGGGCAAACCTTGCGTTAGCTTGGGTAAAGGCCGCGTTTCATTGACAAACCCAGGAGTGTCCCTTTTTCGCACGCCAATAGCGGGACGGGATGAGGGCTAGGCTTCCCGGAATGGCCGGAAACTCAAGCGGTGAAATGGGCACGGCCCATGCTCGGCGATCGCCGCGAGATGGACTTTGGTGCCATAGCCAAAATGCTGGCTGAAACGATAGGCGGGATAAAGACGGCAGACGCGGCGCATCAAGCGGTCGCGGGTCACCTTGGCGATGATGGAGGCGGCGGCGATCGAGGCGATCAAAGCATCGCCCTTGATGATCGTCTCGGCGGGGACGCGCAGATCCGGCGGCAAATCATTGCCGTCGATCAGAGCATAATTGGGCGTGGCGGAAAGCGCGAAGAGCGCCCGGCGCATCGCCAAAAACGTCGCCTGGCGGATATTGATTTGATCGATTTCCGCCGCGCTCGCAAAGGCAACCGAGACCGCTGACGCATGCAGCAGGATCTCGTGATACAGGCGGTCGCGTTCGCCGGACGTGAGCTGCTTTGAATCGTTGAGCCCGCGCGGCAGCTTGCCCGGATCGAGGATGACGGCGGCGGCGGCAACGGGACCCGCGAGGGGGCCGCGTCCGGCTTCGTCGAACCCCGCCACCGGCCAAAACCCGCGCGCGCGCAGCTCTCTCTCGGCACGGAAATCGGGCTTAGTCATGCGGCACTCTTCTAAGGTGCCACTCGGCAGGCAGGCTTATTTTTTGCCGAAGGCGAGATTGCCGAACCGCGAATTGAAGCGCGACAGGCGGCCGCCGCGATCGAGCAATTGCTGCGAGCCGCCGGTCCAGGCCGGATGGGTTGTCGGATCGATGTCGAGGTTGAGGGTGTCCCCCTCGGCGCCATAGGTGGAGCGGGTCAGGAACTCGGTTCCGTCGGTCATCACCACTTTGATGTAGTGGTACTGGGGGTGAATATCGGATTTCATCGGTAANNACTCTGGCGTGATAGCCACGATTCATCTATAATAATCAATATCTTATGTTGCCTTAGACGAGGCTGTCGTAACGAACCCGGCGCGAGAATTAAGAGAAGCGGCTTGATGCCGTCGAAGGGGCTTTTGGGGCCGATGTTGACGACGCGCAGCTTGTGAAGCTCTAACCATCAGTCGTGGGGAAGCCCGCGAGCCAAGCTGAAACGGTTCTCACCATGGAGGAACATCGATGAGCGATTTGATGCTCGATGATGATCTCGCCGACGATTTGGTGCGTGCATTTCAGCG
>PLUZ01000209.1:12551-13025 GCA_003162995.1 Methylocapsa sp.
CACCAGAAGGGCGGTCAGTTCAATTGGGACGCGTCCAAGGTTTCGCTTTATCTCTCGGACGCGCAGAAAAGCGGCAAATGCATTGAGGGCAACAAGCTTCGTGAGGAACTCGCGGGCAAGCCCGTCCTCAACGCTAACGTCCTGGACTATTTGCTTGCCAATCCGCACCTCATCCCCGAGGAGTGGAAAGATAAGTACGTCTTCTTCTGGGGAACCATTTACCGCCATTTGGACGGAAGCCTCTGCGTCCGTTGCCTGTGCTGGACCGACCCTAAATGGCGGTGGCGCTACGTTTGGCTTGTCCGCGACTTACATCACCACAGCCCCGCTGCGGTACGCACGTTAGAACCAGGAGCTTAGTTCCCCAGCCGACGGCCAGTTTCAAGGTCGGCGAGCAAGCAATGGCGTTCCGGCACCGTGATGGATTTTGCATCAGTTTTGTCCGATTTGGCGGCCCAATCGGACAAAAGTGTT
>PLUZ01000484.1 GCA_003162995.1 Methylocapsa sp.
GGCCGCCATCGCATACAGGCGATGGCGAAGCCCGCGCCGCATTTGCAAAACGCCGCCATCCGTGACGGTGCCCGAGGGGTCTTTGGAAAACAATATCAAAGGAGACCCAAATGAATGCGCTCGTTTCAACACTACCTGCCAGGACAGTTGGCAGAGACCACGCCGCACCAAAGCTCCTCGACACTCTTCGCGGTTTCTTCAACCACTCCATATCTCAGATGATGGCGCAGCCTCGCGCAACGGTGCATACGCACGTCCCACCCGTGCCCGCCACCGGCTCGTTCACGCCCAATATCGATAAGATCTGGGGTCACACGGTCAAACGCGCCAGACAGGGCTCGCCATTGCATCGGCAAACCCTCGCGCTCCTCGACCGCGCCGACAGGCTCGCAATCGAGGCCGCGTGCGGCTCCTGGCGCAGCTGACAGCCAAGCCACTCTTCACCCATCAATCCTTCAACACTTGCTCATGCGCATGGAGTTTGCCATGTCCAGCATACACTCCCCCTAACTGTCACACTCGCTTTCAGAATTCCTTCGACCCGTCCCCGTTAAGCGGCGGCCCGTCCGCGCCTTCTTCACGCGTCTCGCCCATGCCTGGCGCCTCGCGCGTAACCGCCTTACCGAGGAGGACGCCCGCGCACTCTATCTGCAATGCCAAAATAAGCTTGGGTGGTACACCCTCGACCTCCTCACAACCAGCGATGCCATCGAAGCCGCTCGTGAGGTCTTTGACGACAATCCTGAGCTGCCCCGCCTAATCGCCGAAGCCTGCGCCACCGTCAGCCAGCGCTGGAACGCAACGGAAAACACCGCAAAAGCGCGTGAGCGCGTCTTCGACCTCGCCGAGACCCTCAGCAAAACAGAAGACCTACTCATTGCCTCTCCACTTAGCCGGCGCAGCGCGCCCAGCAAACAGATCGCGCCTAGCCCAATCCACACTCATTATGCGCCGCGCAGGCTTNNATGGGTCCTCGCCGACCTCGGCATCTATCCCGATGGCAAACCGCATATCGAAATCCAGGCCTATATCCCGCCTCGCTTTATTGGAAAACGCATTTTCACCTGCGATCGTAACGCGTGGGATCATGTCGTCATGCAAGCCAGGGCCGGCAGCGTTCTTCACCTCCAGGCCCTCGATCTGATCGACCCTCGCGAACGCATGGTAATCGAGGCATCCACCGGTCCTTGGAGTGCACAATGACCTTCCATCTCAACACATTTCAAATTACCGCGCTGGAGACTTATTCCAATGGCGAATTCTCCTATCTCGCATCAGTTCCAAGCCCCGATTTCGAAACCTCGCTCGCAAGATGCGGCGATATTTTGCTGCAATTCATTCTCTACAAACTCAGCGCCACCGAGGGCTGTCACACACGCAGCGACGCCATATTGCGACTCGCCAAAGCTGCCGAGGAAATCGACGCGATCATCGACACACTGCACGACGCCCGGCACGACGCCCGGCACGACACATCGCCCCAGCCAAGCGACGGGGAGAAGACAAGACAAAGAGAGACATAGACCGGTCCACAAACGGCCCCCCGGTGCAAAGGGTTGGTCTCGCGGCCGCTGCGCTAGGCCGCCGAGATCCCGGCGCAAGCGCCGCCTTTGCACCGTCCGCCCGCCCGCGGCCTGCCCATCGGATCTTCACGAAGACGACGAAGGAAGACCCCGATGAACACCAGCGACCAAATCACAACATCTCCATCGCCGCCAAGCCAGCTCCTTACTCCGGCCTCACCGACTCCATGCACGCCTGATCATCTCGATTGGTTCACGACTCTCATTTGGCCGGATGGCACCCAATCCGTCCATATCCGTCCAACAGACGCAAGCACCGGCGATGGGCAACATGTTTCCGAAAATGGGCAAGGAATGACATCGTCGAACACGCCCGCGATCGCGCTCAATCATCCGGACTCTCAGCTTTTAATGAAAATTCTGGATCGGCTCGCCCAAGACCCTGGCATTCCTTGGAGCCAAGCCCGCCAGGCGGTCCTGCGCGGCTTCTGGAACACGCTGAGTACCCGATAAGTCCCGCTGATCCCATCTGAACGGCGCGTCCCGGCAAGTCAGTCGCGGACCCGCCCAAGGCATCAGCCCCCTTTTCTCCTCCATCCGAACAGCACTCGAACGGCGGCCGCCCGCGCCGCCCCTTCCGCTCGCCCAAAAGGATCCTCCATGGCCCGTGAAACGAACCAACTTACCCTTTCCTTCCTCGATACCACCAGCCTCTCCGCCGGCGGCCTGACCTTGGATGCGGGCTGCAGCGGGCCTCGCACCCCGTCATCCCCGCAAGAGTCGATAGATGACGAGTCCACTCTCGTCAGTCCCTCAACGCCCGCGATCCCCGCCCGCAACTTCCATCTTGCCGGCGATCGCCGTCTTGCGCGCGGCTGGAAGGCCCGCGCCGCCGACAATCTCGCCAGTATGCGCTTGGCGCTCCAAATCGAAGAGGAAAAACGCAACGCCACCCCAGACGAGCAGGAGATCCTCTGCCGCTTCACCGGCTTCGGCGCAAGCGAACGCAAACGGGGCAAATTCCCGG
>PLUZ01000546.1:0-302 GCA_003162995.1 Methylocapsa sp.
CTGGGTTGATTGGATGCCGCCCATGATGAGCTGCGGCGCGCGACGATCTACATAGGCCCGCTACTTACGCCACCTGCGCCGCACGCGGCTTCGTGACCTGATAGCTGATGCCAAGGATGGTGAACCAAACGGGAGCGACATAGAGAGCCACCCGAGTGTCTTCATCCACGCTGAGGAGTATCGCGACCAGGATGAGGAACGCTACCACGAACCAATTCGTATACGGCGAACCGGGCATGCGGTATGAGACCGCTCGTACCGTGCTGGCCGCGACTGCCTTGCGGTATCCCAGATGGGCAATG